>NZ_DEQF01000043.1:0-17640 GCF_002360305.1 Streptococcus sp. UBA3373
AGAAAGTTAACTGGTAAACAAAATACAATCAAAATGAGGTTTTTTGAGGTTATATGACACCCCTTAAAAATCTGAAAAATTGGCGCGTGGTACAAGCGAACACCTTGTGGTGGCTCTCCTTGGCACGAGAAGGGGGGGCGGGGGTCATTTAAACACTTGTATAATATAATTATATTTCCGAGTATTAAAACGCCATACAGGGGATTTTAGAAGGGTTCTCGGACGTGCTGAATATTTTAAAAAGGGAAAATCACGCGCAAAAGAGGGCAGCGTTGTTATATCCGAACAACAATATATCCCGATAAAAATTTAAGGGTATTTCCGAATAAAAAAGAAGCTATCAAAATAGCTCCCCTTAAACGTTAAGAAATTTTAATAATATTGACTGCTTGAAGTCCGCGTTCTTCTTGTTCAACGTCAAATTGAACTTTCTGACCGTCCTCTAAAGATTTAAAACCATTAGATTTAATTTTAGAAAAGTGTGCGAACAGATCAGCCCCATTTTCTTGAGAGATAAAGCCAAAACCTTTATCCGCATCAAACCATTTTACTGTACCTTGTACCATTGAGTTACCTCTTTTTTATATAAATTTGTAAAAATATTCAAGAGGAAAAACAAAAAGATACTACTTATTACTTAAACCCCAAATCTTATTTACATTCATTACTTTAACAGTAAAGTCACTATAAGTCAAGACTAAACTCTCATTTACCAAATTATGGAAAGGAAATGTTCTCATAAGCCATTTCACTTTTCTGATATTTATTCCGGCATTACAGCTTGTTCTTCAAGATTTTTTCCATGTTCCGAAGTCCCCGCCGGATACTATCAGATACCCGGCTTTTAGCAACTCCTTCTGCCCGGGCAATATCAGTTACACTCATACCAAGAATGAAATGAGCATAAATGCGCTTTGCCTGTTTATTCGGCAGAGAGGACATAGCCGCATGGAGTTCCTTCATGGAAACTTTGCGTTCATAAATCTCATTGGGAGACAGGGCAAAGAAAATTGCCTCGTGTTCAATCCCATCTCCACGATCAAGAGAATAATAGGCTTTGTGCCGGTATGTACGTAGCCTGTAAGCGGCTTCTTTACGGTCAGCCTCCCGGAACATAGCGGCAATTTCTTCAGAAACTTCAATAAAACAATCGGATGTATAAAACGGGTAATAGTCCCGCAGATTGATCGTAGTCATAGAAACCTCCGTTTCGGTGTTGAGTGAACGAGTGACCGAAACGGGAGGGGGAGGTGAGCGACATCTGGTAATGACTTCGAGCCAATATGACCCGAAGTTTTTATATTTCCCAGAAAAATAAAAGAATTTTATATTTTCATGCCCATCATTCCCAAAAACAGAAAAAAGAGCATAAAAATCTCGACGGCTTTCTCCGGCGTTGGCTATACTTTGACAGCAAACGCTGGAGAAAAACGTCGAGAAAAAATGGGGCGGTATTTTATTCGGTGGTATTCCTCCCGGGGGAGGCGGTTCAAAAGGGGGATCGCCACATAGACACAGCTCCTTACTATTACCTTACGTCATTGAGTTGCTCCTTCAGTTTGAATATTTTTTTCTCAATGTTTTTAATCACTTCAATAAATACTTCATCAGTGTTTCCGGTGGGGTCATCCAGGCCCCAATCTTCTCTATATTTGCAAGGTAAATATGGGCAATTCACATTACATCCCATTGTAATCACAACATCTACCGGAGGAATATCCGATAAGAGTTTGCTTCGCTGTGTTTTTTCCATATCAATACCATAGAGCTGTTTCATAATGCGTACAGCATCCTGATTGATTTCTGGTTTTGTTTCAGTTCCTGCGGAATAGCTTTCAAATACATCAGAAGCATAATATTTTCCAAGAGCTTCGGCAATCTGGCTTCTGCAAGAATTATGAACACAGATAAATGCTACTTTTGGTTTTGCTTTCATCTGTTAACCTCTGACCTTTTGAATGAGTGCTTTAGCTTCGTCTTTCTTTAACACCTTGCCATAAGAAACGACTTTGCCGTCTACGACAAGAGCTGGCGTGGTCATAACTCCGTAAGCGGCAATCTGAGAAAAATCTGTCACATGGTCTATGGTTGTGTCCATGTTCAATTCCTCCAGTGCCGCATGAGTGGCTTCTTCTAACGCATGGCATTTAGCACAGCCAGATCCCAGCACTTTAACGCCGACAGTTCCTTTTGTGGCTTCTGCCTGCGCCATCTTCTCAGGCGTACAGCCACTCCCACAGCAACAGCTTTTTTGTTCTTCTTTCTTCTTACCAAACAGTCCCATAATAAAACTTCCTTAAATTATACTAAAATAAATTGTAACGCATTGAACAGATAACCGACGATTATAATACCAATCGCACAGATTGAAATAAATAAAGCCAGTAATTTAGGCTTAACGGCTTTACGGAGCATGATGAGGGAAGGCAAAGACAAAGTGGTAACGGCCATCATGAATGACAGCACTGTCCCAAGTTGTGCTCCTTTAGCAAGTAACGCTTCCGCAACAGGAATTGTTCCAAAAATATCCGCATACATGGGAATACCCACGATAGTTGCGAGAATAACACCAAAGGGATTGTTACTGCCAAGCACTGCTTCTATCCAGCTTTCCGGTATCCAGTTATGAATAAGAGCACCGATACCAACACCAACTAAAATGTAAGGAAACACTTTCTTAAATGTATCAAACATCTGCTCTTTTGCATAGGTTAAACGCTCACGTATTGTCAAATTAGGAGAGTCAATGTCTACGCTCCCTGCCGTAAGAACAAAACTTTCAATATGCTTTTCCATGTGTAGTTTCTCAATGAGTGAGCCGCCGATCACTGCAATGACAAGCCCGAGCACCACATAAACAATCGCTACTCTTGCACCAAAAATACTCATAAGCAGCACAAGACTTCCGAGATCAACCATCGGGGAAGAAATAAGAAACGAAAATGTCACTCCCAGCGGAAGTCCGGCACTGATAAACCCGATGAACAACGGAATAGACGAGCAGGAACAAAATGGTGTTACTGTTCCCAGCAGGGCAGAAATTATATTTGCCCAAATTCCATGAAATTGTCCTAAAATACGTTTGCTTCGTTCTGGAGGGAAGTAACTCTGAATATATGAGATAGCAAAAATCAATACACAAAGCAGAACTGTAATTTTCAGGACATCATAGATGAAAAAATGAACGCTGCCGCCTACACGTCCATTGACGTCTAACCCCAGCGCCGATAGCCCCATTCCGATGAGTTGATTGAGCCATTTCATGCCGAGCACCTGGTCTTGAATAAATTCCCATACGCCCATATAAAAACCTCACTTTCTATTTGTTGAAAAATGTATCAAAATTTTTTGATGTATTTTCCCAAAAGAAACACCATCCGTATTTAGATGGCGTTTTCTATCCGCAATAGGGACAGTTTGTCTTTTATTCATTATCAGGAGTTGTTAATTTTTTCAGCAATTCAACCGCCTTGTCTCTGCCAGAAGAACTCAAACAGTAGTGTGTCCATTTTCCCTCTTGCCGACTGACAACAATACCGGAGTCACAGAGAATTTTCATGTGATAGGAGAGGCCAGACTGAGTTAAGTCTAACGGCTCCTGTAAAACGCAGGCACATTTTTCGCCGCCTCTCAACTGTTCCAGAATTGCAAGGCGTTTTGGTTCACAAAGTGCCTTAAACACTTTCGCTTGCTCCTGATATTCTGTTCCCATGTTTTCACCTCACATCAAATTATTTTGATATGACTATTGTATGCACTTAATACCAGATTGTCAAGAGGTTTTTGTCGCCAAAATTTTCAAAATATGCAATATTGGGGCAGAGTCGCTAAATGGCAAGCAATGCCTTTATGGCCACAGACCACAAACGCCGCTTGTTGGGGTCCGCCCCAAACCCGGTAGCTTCGGGCCATATTGGCCCGAAGTGATCGCGTCGCTTTGCTCCTTATTTCTCATACCCTCAACGCTCCATTTCTTTCTTCTTTGCCTGCGCCTGGGACGGGGAGGACTGTTGGCTGTCGATGGCAACGGCGATATAGTTCTGGTTCTTCTTGCTGATATAGGAGAGCTCCACGGCAGTCGTGAAACCCAGCTTCTTTGCGTCCATGAGAGCCATCAGGTCAGGGACAAGCTCATTGAGCCGGATATACCACTGTACTTGCTTGACCGCCATCTTGTTCCTTTCGGCCACTATCTCATTGGAGCGTTTGCCCGCGTCCTTCGGGTCAATCTGGCTCGAAGTGCGGGAACCCTAGTGCTTGATGGCTTCAAGCTGCATTTTCAGCGCCTTTGCCCGCTCACTGGGAAGGATTTCTTCACGCTGGTTTAAGTTGCCCTCAACCATTTGCGTGATGGCCTCGTCGTCCGTCAGGTTGCGGACGATACAGGGCATATCGGTATACCCAGCAAGTTTGCTGGCCTTCTGGCGTCGGTGGCCGGAGACAATTTCATAGCCGCCATCCTCCCGTGGACGGACAATAGCGGGCTGGGTGACACCCTTGTCCTTGACGCTTGACACCATCACCCGCATTTCCTCATCATCCCGAACCTGGAACGGGTGGTTCTTAAAAGCGTGGAGTTCGTTCAGTTTGATATAGACGATCTGTTCCTCCCCACGGCGGGGCGCCTCTTTGGGCGGCTCCTGTGGCTTCGGCTGTTCCGGGGCCGGAGGCTTCACAGTGGCAGAGCCCTTGTCCGTTGCCTTTTTCGGAGCGGCAGCTTTCGGGGCTTTTTCCTTGCCCACGGCGGTCTTGTCCGCCGGTTCCTTTCAGATGGAAGTTTTCTTCTTGTCCGCAGGCTCTTTTGCCGGAGCGGCCTTTTTCTTGTCTGCCGGAGCTTTCGCTTGTGCCTCCTTCGGAGGACGGCCCCTGCGCTTCGGCGGCTCCGCTGTTTTGTCAGGCTCCTTCTTTACAGCCTTATCTGGATTTTCGGGTTCCTTTCCCTTATCCAGGACAGGGGCCGACTTATCCGGCGTTTTTCCTTTTTCCGCCGCCTTTTTCTCGGCCATAATTTCCGAAAAGTTGTAGATGGAAACATTTGGGCCTTTCTCTGCACCTGCTTTCTCGGGAGTGGAAGCCACCTTCCCCTTTGGTGGGGTGGATTTGTCTGCGGCCTGCTCCGGAGGCTTCTGTTCCGGGGTGAGCGGTTCAGCTTTCACAGGTTCCTTGACGGGAGCCTGTTCCGGGGGCTTGTCCGGCCCGGTGTCCGGCGTTGCCGTCTCCGGGGCTTTTGTGGTTTTATCATCTGGCATACACGTTTACCTCCTGATTTTGGGCATGAAAAAAGGGGCCTGACTTTTCATCAGGCCCCGGTGGGGTAGTTCCTCCTTTCTTGCCAAGATACAAAAATACCGCCCGTAGTCTCGTTTGGGCGGTACTTTGTATAAGGTTGGCAGTTCAATTTTTGTAAATTTATCGTGTATGCCCTTGTCAACCGTTGCTTACCTCCTCATATGTAACCATGATATTATCACCATAAGCTTGTACACTGCTCACTTTCTTGTCAGCCATGAACTCATTTACTCTGACTTCTAGTTCCTCATTATTTTCTCTTCTAGATTTTGCTATGCCATTGCTGTAAAAACCCTCAGAGATTACCTCATGTTTGAATAGTTTGATTTTCATTTGTTTTTGTCCTTTCTGTTTGTATTTATTCTTTTTTAGTATTTTTAGCACGGTTAGCCCACTTGTAAAACTACTGTACTAAAAAATAAACGCTGATGTATCAAGGGTTTAGCACGGTTAGCACGAAAAACACACTTTTTTTCAAAAAGTTTTTCCCGCATACTTTTTTTATTTATTTTATTTTTATGTATTAATATTATTTTTTAGTGTACTAACTGTGCTAAGTGTACTAAAGTATCGATATTAAAGGCTTTTTAATTTTTTATACTGTACTAAACCTGTGCTAGAACCGTGCTAAAATTAACCCCTTCCATACCCGCGCTCTTTTTTACTTTTCTTTCGGTTTTTTTCGTGCTCTCTACCATTGTAATACTCCCCAAAATGCCAAGGGTTTAAAACCAACTTAGGGTTAAAATCATTATGAAATTTTTTCCCTTTGGGGATAGTTACCTCTTTTGGTCTAAAGGACTTAGGTAACAATGTTTTTATCTGTTTATGTAAGGCGACTTCGTTCAAAAAGTATTTCATGTTTTGGTGTTGCTTGCAATAAGCTTTAAAGCATTCAAAAACATATCCATTAGGTACATACTTGCATTGAATAACGTCATCATTGAAAAATCTATCTACAAAGTCCGCCACTGGGTTCATTTCTTTGTATTCTTCGTTAAGAAAATCTATTGACCTTTGGGGCTCAATGTCTTTAAATGGTGTTTCAATGGCAAGCTTGACAAGGTATTCTAACACTTCGGGGCGATTAATATAGTTATTCTTAATTCTCTTATCTGGTTTCCCTTTTAGTTCGCTAAATGACAGCACTCTAAAACGTCTATCAATGGCGTTTTTATCTGCGTTCATTCTTGGAAAACCGTTAGATGACTGCACAACGGTCATTTTTAAGCGCGTGGTATATGGTCTTTTTCCTTTATCCTCTATCCTAATCGGGTCACCCGTTGCAAGACTGAACACAATAGAAGTATCTTTTATAATCACGTCTCTTTGAACGTCATCACCAATAACTACAGACTTACCAATAAGAATAGAAGTATCAAAGAGCCCATTCTTTTCATCAATTTTATAACTAGCTATTTTTCCTTAAGTAAAGCTAAAACCTGTTTTTGAATGCGTTTTCTTTATGTTATATCAATCTTTTTGTAACATTCTTAACAAAAGACTAAAACGGAGGTAATATAAACCCTGTATTATATATCCTGTACTAAGTTAGAAATCAAAAGGAGCATATAATGCAAAACAATATTTTAAAAACAAAATCTAAATCAGTTAAGTTAGGAGTTGCTGGTGCAGCATTCGCAGCGGCTTTATTGGCCCCATCAGTAGCTAAAGCTGATTCTTATACTGTTCAATCAGGAGATACTCTTTCTAAGATTGCCTCAGCACACAACACAACAGTTGACTACTTGGCATCAGTAAACGGTATTTCTGATATCCACTTCATCACTGTTGGTCAAACAATTGAATTGGACGCAGCAGCAGCGCCTGCACAAACAGCTAGCGAAACACCTGCTGTTGAAGCATCTGCACCTGCAGCAACTACAACAACTTCAAGCTACTCATCATCACTTAGCTCATCAGATGCAGCAGCGAAAGAAACAATCGCACAACGTGAATCAAGCGGTAGCTACACAGCACAAAACGGACAATACTATGGTCGTTACCAATTGACTTCATCTTATCTTAACGGTGACCTTTCACCTGAAAACCAAGAACGCGTTGCAGACGCTTATGTAGCAAGCCGCTACGGTTCATGGTCAGCAGCCTTGGCTTTCTGGAATGCTAACGGTTGGTACTAAGATAAGTATCATAGATAAATCAAAAAGAAGGTTATTGCAACCTTCTTTTTTTGCTATTGATAATGTTACAAAAAAGCAACCTAAGAAAAGGTTGCTTTTAACTATTATTGTAAATCTTGAAGAGCTTTTGGCACATCTTGTGGCGTTTGGCAGATGGTTTCTGCATCATGTTCTTTCAAACTCTCGCTACTACCAAAGCCCCAAGTTACCCCAATAGTACGGATACCTGTTTCTTTTCCACCAATCATATCAAATTTGGTATCCCCGATAATAGCCGTTGTATCAAGTGGGAGTTGGTGGTCTTTGAGGCAGGTTGCAATCACATCAGCTTTATGAAAATGTTCAGGCGTAGAGCCATAAACTTGTTTGAAATACTTCATAATGCCAAGTTCTGTCAACATGAGTTGGGCCATGGGTTCATGCTTACTGGTTGTGACGTATAAAGAGTAGCCTAGGCGATTTAATTCCTCCAACAAGTCAGCAATCCCAGGATAAAGTGAAACTTGGTGGACACCTTTTTGATTATAGTACTCACGAAACGTTTGTATGGCACGGTCAATATCATCTTTTTCTGTGAAATATTGGGCAAAAGTGACTTCCAAAGGTGGACCAATAAATGTTGACAATTCTTTATCTGTTAGTAAAGGAAGTTGTAATCGTTCAAAAGCAAAATGAAAGGCAGCAAGAATGCCAGGACTAGAATTTACCAATGTTCCATCGAGGTCGAATAAAACAGATGTCATATTTACTCCTTTGTAAACTGTGTCAACTTTGTATTGACAACTATGTCAAGTTAGATGTTTTGGTATCGAAATACTAAAATATCTAACTTAATCCCCAAAAATCTGAGCTTGTAAGCGTCGTCCAGTTGGTGTGGCTGCTAGACCGCCTTCTGCAGTTTCACGGAAAGCTGTCGGTAGGCTTGAACCAACTTGATACATGGCATCGACAACTTCATCCACTGGAATTTGTGATTCGATACCAGCCAAGGCCATATCAGCGGCAACGAGGGCAAAACTAGAACCTAGAGCATTACGTTTGACACAAGGAACCTCTACCAGACCAGCAACAGGGTCACAAATAAGCCCAAGCATATTCTTAATGACAAAGGCAACCGCTTGGCTGGCTTGAAAGGCAGAACCACCAGCAGCTTGAACCAAGGCAGCCGCACTCATGGCAGAGGCAGAGCCAACTTCCGCTTGACACCCTCCTTCGGCACCTGAAATAGAAGCGTTATTTCCAATAACAAGGCCAAAAGCTCCAGCCGTAAACAAGAAGTCTAGCTGCTCTTTTTCAGAAAGATTGAGTTTGTCAATCGCTGTTGTTAAAACAGCTGGTAAACAACCAGCAGACCCCGCAGTCGGTGTGGCACAAACCAGTCCCATTTTGGCATTCAGTTCATTAACGGCAATGGCATTGCGAACGGCTGTCAGAACAGTGGTGTCAGATAGGGTTTTACCAGATTTGAGATAGGCGTCCATTTTGACGGCATCTCCCCCAGTTAATCCGCTGATGGATTTGCTTGGCGTTAAGCCGTCGATGACAGATTGTTTCATGACTTCGAGGTTGCGTGTCATGATATGCAAAATTTCGTCACGACTGCGACCGCTCAATTCCATTTCCGTAGCAATCATCAATTCGGCAATATGACCGTCGAAACGACTGTTAGCTTGTTCGACCAGTTCTTTTATAGAATAAAACATACCTCTCCTTTTTAATCAAAGAAATTAACATTGTGTAAATGTGGAATTTGTTGAATCTTCTCAACGGCTTCATGACAGTCGCGTGAGTCCACTTCAATAATCATAATAGCTTTTTCTCCCGCACTTTCACGCGTCACGTTCATTTGAGCAATATTGATATGATAGGCTGAGAGAATATCGGTAACCTTGGCAATCATTCCAGGAATGTCTTGGTGAACAATAATCAAGGTTGGTGTGTTCATCTTCAGAGATACCGAAAAACCATTTAGCTCGGTGACCTCGATATTTCCTCCGCCGATGGATACACCCGTAATACTCATGGTTTTATCGCCTTTTTCCACAGTGATTTTCGCTGTGTTGGGGTGTGGCGCATTGCTATCTTTGAGAATATCCCAATAAATGCGGATACCTTTTTGATGCGCAATCTCTAGTGAGTTTTTAATGTCAGGATTGTCGGTATCCATTCCAAGAATACCTGCTACTAAAGCTTTATCTGTTCCGTGTCCACGGTAGGTTTTGGCAAATGAATTGTACAGATGAAAGGTCACTGTGTCAGGAATTTCTCCAAAAATCGAGTTGACGACTTTTCCAATACGAACAGCCCCAGCCGTGTGGCTACTTGAAGGACCAATCATCACAGGACCAATAATATCAAATACAGATTGGAATTTAAGGTTTTTCATGCGAACTCCTTTGTTAATCTATGCTTTCTTATTATAACAGAGGAATGAAAAAGGGTAAACGATGTTAAAAGAGAAAAGCTTTGTCATTAAGGGTAAAAGACTTACAGAAATACTATTTCATGGTATAATAGAAGTTGCGTGGTTTCACGCATTCAAAATCGACCTTCAAATCGATTTTTGAAAAACTGGGCCCTTCAAGCCTATGTTGGAAAAAAATATCTTGATGGGAGGATTATCATGACAGATAATTCAAAAACACGTGTTGTTGTCGGTATGAGTGGAGGCGTTGATTCGTCAGTGACAGCTTTGCTTTTAAAAGAGCAAGGTTATGATGTTATTGGTGTTTTCATGAAAAACTGGGACGACACAGACGAATTCGGTGTCTGTACGGCAACCGAAGATTACAAAGACGTAGCAGCTGTTGCTGACCAAATCGGCATTCCTTACTACTCTGTAAACTTTGAAAAAGAGTATTGGGATCGCGTTTTCGAGTATTTCTTAGCAGAATACCGAGCAGGACGCACACCAAATCCAGACGTGATGTGTAACAAGGAAATTAAATTTAAGGCCTTTCTTGATTATGCCATGACGCTTGGAGCTGATTATGTAGCAACTGGACATTATGCCCAAGTTTCTCGTGATGAAGACGGTACTGTTCATATGCTACGTGGGGCCGATAATAACAAAGACCAAACTTACTTCTTGAGTCAATTATCACAAGAACAATTGCAAAAAGTGATGTTCCCTCTTGGGC
The DNA here is from genome assembly GCF_002360305.1 of Streptococcus sp. UBA3373. NCBI lineage: Bacteria > Bacillati > Bacillota > Bacilli > Lactobacillales > Streptococcaceae > Streptococcus > Streptococcus sp. UBA3373. The sequence goes on from NZ_DEQF01000043.1 coordinate 10,571, forward strand.
ATTTGGAAAAACCTGAAGTTCGTAAAATTGCAGAACGTGCAGGACTTGCCACAGCCAAGAAAAAAGATTCAACAGGCATTTGTTTTATCGGTGAAAAGAACTTCAAAGAATTCCTTAGTCATTATTTGCCAGCGCAAAAAGGTTGTATGATGACAGTTGATGGTCGTGATATGGGCGAACACGCTGGTTTGATGTATTATACTATTGGTCAACGTGGCGGCCTTGGTATCGGTGGACAACAAGGTGGCGATAACCAACCTTGGTTTGTTGTCGGAAAAGATTTGTCACAAAACATTCTTTACGTTGGTCAAGGTTTCTACCATGAATCACTCATGTCAACTAGCCTTGACGCTTCAAGCGTTCATTTTACACGTGAAATGCCTGAAGAATTTACAATGGAAGTGACGGCCAAATTCCGTTACCGTCAACCAGACTCAAAAGTGACGGTTCATGTAAAAGGGGACAAGGCAGAAGTTGTCTTTGCTGAACCACAACGTGCCATCACACCAGGCCAAGCCGTTGTTTTCTATGACGGTGAAGAATGCCTAGGCGGCGGTATCATTGATATGGCCTATAAAAATGGCGTTGCTTGCCAATACATTTAGTTGACAAGTCTGTAAAGTAAGTTGCTAACAAAATGGTTAAAATAATCAGCAAGATATTTGACATTTGAAACTGATTTGATACAATAACCATAACAATATTCATGATGGTCAAAGCTCATGAGAATGGTACGTTTTTTGACGTGCGATTTTCGAGGCTTTGGCTGTTTTTTGTGTTTTTAGTCATTTGATTTTAGTTGGAAAGGAAAGCTTTTCGTAAACATTGCTGAAGGATGTTTACGTGATATTGTGGTGAACCATGACACATGAATTTTCTGAACATTATGATGTAATTGTTGTTGGTGCTGGGCATGCTGGTGTTGAAGCGAGTTTGGCATCAGCTCGTATGGGGTGTAAAACCCTGCTAGCGACCATTAACCTAGAGATGTTGGCTTTTATGCCATGTAACCCTGCCATTGGTGGCTCTGCAAAAGGGATTGTCGTCCGTGAAATTGACGCTCTTGGCGGTGAAATGGGACGAAATATTGACAAAACCTATATTCAGATGAAAATGCTCAACACAGGTAAAGGTCCTGCTGTGCGTGCCCTTCGTGCCCAAGCGGACAAAGCTCTTTACTCTCAAACAATGAAACATACCGTTGAGCAACAAGAAAACTTGACATTGCGTCAATCGATGATTGAGGAAATTTTGGTTGAAGATGGCAAAGTTGTTGGGGTGCGTACAGCGACAAATCAGAAATTTTCAGCTAAGGCTGTGATCATCACAACAGGAACTGCTCTTCGTGGGGAAATTATTTTAGGAGAGTTGAAATATTCATCTGGTCCAAATAATAGCTTGGCTTCTGTTGGGTTGGCGGATAATTTGAAAGAACTTGGGCTTGAAATTGGACGTTTCAAAACAGGAACACCACCGCGTGTGAAGGCAAGTTCTATTAATTACGATGAAACCGAGATTCAACCTGGAGATGAGAACCCAAATCATTTCTCATTTATGTCTAAGGATGAAAATTACCTGAAAGACCAAATTCCTTGCTGGTTGACCTACACCAACCAAGACAGTCACGATATTATCAATAAAAACCTTTATCGTGCACCGATGTTCTCAGGAATTGTCAAAGGGGTGGGACCTCGTTATTGCCCATCTATTGAAGATAAGATTGTGCGTTTTGCGGATAAAGAACGCCATCAGTTATTCTTAGAACCAGAAGGTCGTGAAACAGAGGAAGTGTATATTCAAGGCTTGTCAACCAGTCTGCCTGAAGATGTTCAAAAGGATTTGGTGCATTCTATCAAAGGTCTTGAAAATGCAGAAATGATGCGCACGGGTTATGCGATTGAGTACGATATTGTTTTGCCACACCAATTACGTGCAACCCTTGAAACAAAGACCATTTCAGGTTTGTTTACAGCAGGTCAAACTAACGGAACATCTGGTTATGAAGAAGCCGCTGGGCAAGGAATTGTAGCTGGTATCAATGCTGCCTTGAAAGTCCAAGGAAAACCAGAATTGATTTTGAAACGCAGTGACGCCTACATTGGCGTTATGATTGATGATTTGGTTACAAAAGGGACTTTGGAACCTTACCGTTTGTTGACTAGCCGTGCAGAATACCGCTTGATTTTGCGTCATGATAATGCTGATATGCGTTTGACAGAAATCGGTCATCGTGTTGGATTGGTAGATTATGACCGTTACCAACGTTTCCAAGAGCGTAAACGTCAATTTGACAACGAGTTGACAAGATTGTCAACTGTTAAATTAAAACCTATCAAAGAAACCAACGAACGCATTGAAGCATTAGGATTTAAACCTTTAACAGATGCCTTAACAGCCAAAGAATTCATGCGTCGTCCTGAAATCACTTATGACATTGCCACAAGCTTTGTCGGACCAGCTGAGGAAGAATTGGATAGCAAAGTTATTGAACTGTTAGAAACTGAAATCAAGTATGAAGGTTACATCAATAAAGCTCTCGACCAAGTCGAAAAGATGAAACGAATGGAAGAAAAACGCATTCCAGCCAATATTGATTGGGATGACATTGATTCTATTGCGACAGAAGCCCGTCAAAAATTCAAGAAAATCAATCCAGAAACCATCGGTCAAGCTAGTCGTATTTCAGGGGTGAATCCAGCTGATATTTCTATTTTGATGGTATATCTGGAAGGCAAACAAAAACGCTATAAACACTCACAAAATTAAGACTATATTTTTCAATCTCTTAGCCTAACAGCTCTACTAAATAGGGCTGTTTTATGGTATAATAACATACTAAGAGGTTATTCAATGAAAAGATTTCGATTTGCAACCATTCATTTGGTGATGATAGGCTTCATTTTATTTAGTATTTTAGCGATTTGCATTAGGCTTGCTCATACACAAACACCTATTTTGCTCGCTAGTTTTTTGGTCGTGCTTTCACTTGTTGCGCTTTTGTATTACCAAAAAGAAAGCTATGAGTTTTCAGAGTTGGAACAAGTTGAGCTATTAAATGACCAGACTGAGGTCAATTTAAAGAATTTGTTGGAACAAATGCCTGTTGGTGTGGTTCAATTTGACCAAGAAACCAAAGAGGTGGAGTGGTTTAATCCCTATTCTGAGTTGATTTTTACTAGTGAGGAAGGGGAGTTTGAGGCAGATCTCATTCAAGAGATTATCAGCAACAAACGTGAAGGAGATGCCAGTCAAACCTTTGAGCTTAATGGTAACAAGTATTCTTCTTATATCGATTCGTCGTCTGGTATTTTTTACTTTTTTGACAGTTCGATGGGAAATCGCCAGTTGGGGGATGCTGCTTTGTTGCGTCCTGTAATTGGGATTATTTCGATTGATAACTATGATGATGTGACGGATGATTTATCAGATGCCGAAACGTCACAAATCAATAGTTTTATCGTTAATTTCATATCGAATTTTACAAAGACAAAGAATATCTTTTACCGTCGAGTGGATATGGACCGCTTTTATTTCTTTACAGATTATGCTGTTTTGAGCAGTTTAATTGAGGACAAATTTACCGTCTTAGAAGATTTTCGAAAGCAGGTAAAAGAATCGTATAAATTGCCTCTGACCTTGAGTATGGGGGTTTCTTATGGAGATGATAACCATGAGCAAATCGGTAGAATAGCCCTTCAAAATCTTAATACGGCCCTTGTTCGTGGGGGTGACCAAGTTGTTGTTTGCGAAAATGGTGAATATAAAAAACCCCTTTATTTTGGAGGTGGTTCGGTATCAACAGTTAAGCGAACACGGACACGGACACGTGCCATGATGACTGCTATTTCTGATCACATTAAAGGTGTTGACCGTGTGTTTACAGTGGGGCATAAAAACTTGGACATGGACGCTCTTGGAGCTGCTGTTGGGATGCAATTTTTTGCCAGCAATATCATCGAAGAGGCTTACGTAGTTTACGATCCCAACGAGATGAGCCCCGACATCAAGCGTGCCATTAAACGGCTGCAGGAAGAGGGTAGAACGAAATTGGTGACTGTGGATCAGGCTCTTCACATGGTAACGGAAAAGTCCCTTCTAATCATGGTGGATCACTCCAAAGTAGATTTGACCTTGTCAGATAGACTTTACAAGAAGTTTACAGATGTGATTGTTGTGGACCATCACCGCAGAGATAGTAATTTCCCAGAGAATGCGATACTATCTTTCATTGAAAGTGGTGCAAGCAGCGCGAGTGAATTGGTGAGTGAGCTGATTCAATTTCAGAATTCAAAGAGACGACTTAGTAAGTTTCAAGCTAGTATCTTAATGGCTGGTATCATGTTAGATACGAAGAATTTTTCAGCTAGCGTAACCAGCCGAACCTTTGATGTGGCTAGTTACCTCAGATCTCAAGGTAGCGATACCGTCGAAATTCAAAACATCTCTCAAACTGATTTTGAAGAATATCGTTTGGTAAATGAATTGATTCTTCGAGGGCGTAAGTTGTATGATAATATCATCATTGCAAGTGGTGAAGAGGGAACGATTTACAGTAAGGTTACAGCTAGTAAAGCTGCAGATACCATGTTATCCTTGGCTGGTATTGAAGCCACTTTTGTGATTGTAAAAGTTGCACCTGACAAGGTTGCTATTTCAGCCCGCAGTCGGAGCAAGATTAATGTGCAACGCATGATGGAAGAATTGGGGGGCGGAGGTCACTTTACCCTAGCTGCCTGTCAACTGTCAGATGTTACGGTTGCTCAAGCCGAGCAATCGTTGATTACCGTTATTGATAATGATTTAAAAGAAAATATGGAGGTTGCAAGATGAAAGTTATTTTTCTAGCAGACGTTAAAGGAAAAGGGAAAAAAGGGGAAATCAAAGAAGTCCCAACAGGCTATGCTCAAAACTTTTTGATTAAAAAGAACCTTGCTAAAGAAGCAACAAACCAAGCCATTGGCGAATTAAAAGGCAAACAAAAATCAGAAGAAAAAGCGCAAGCTGAAATTTTAGCAGAAGCCAAAGCTTTGAAAGTCGAACTTGAAAAAGAAAGCACAGTCGTGCAATTTTCTGAAAAAGTTGGTCCTGACGGACGCACTTTTGGTTCTATCACAGCTAAAAAAATCGTTGAAGAATTGGCAAAACAATACGGTCTGAAAGTTAACAAACGTGCTATTGCATTAGACCACCCAATTCGTGCGATTGGCATGATCGAAGTTTCTGTTAAATTGCACAAAGAGGTCAGTGCAGATATCAAATTGAACATCAAAGAAATGTAATCGGTTGTTGAAAAAGGCACGGGGAGGTGAAAAACATTGGCGGAGAATCTTGAATTAAGGGTTCAGCCACAAGATTTACTGGCAGAACAATCGGTTTTAGGTTCCATTTTTATTTCTCCAGACAAACTGATTACCGTTCGTGAGTATGTGAGCCCAGATGACTTTTACAAGTACGCCCATAAGATTATTTTTAAAGCCATGATTGCTCTTTCTGATCGCAATGAAGCCATTGATGCGACAACCGTTCGGACGATTTTAGACAATCAAGGGGACTTGCAAAATATCGGTGGCTTATCCTACATTGTTGAGTTGGTCAATAGTGTACCGACCAGTGCCAATGCGGAATATTATGCAAAGATTGTGGCTGAAAAAGCCACTTTGCGTAATATCATCGCACGCTTGACAGAAACTGTAAACCTTGCTTATGATGGAACGACTGATTCGGAAGAACTTATTGCTGGAGCTGAGAAAGCCTTGGTTGATATCAATGAGCATAGCAATCGCAGTGGTTTCCGACGTATTTCAGAGGTTTTGAAGGTGAATTATGAAAACCTTGAAGCGCGTTCGCATCAGACTAGCGAGGTGACGGGCTTGCCAACAGGTTTTCGTGATTTGGATAAGATTACAACAGGTTTACATCCAGATCAACTGGTCATTTTAGCGGCTCGTCCTGCGGTGGGGAAAACGGCTTTTGCCTTGAATATCGCTCAAAATGTTGGAACGAAACAAGAAAAGCCAGTTGCTATTTTCTCCTTGGAAATGGGAGCTGAAAGCTTGGTCGATCGTATGCTAGCAGCAGAAGGCATGGTCGATTCACACCATCTAAGAACTGGGCAACTCACTGATCAAGAGTGGAATAACCTAACGATTGCTCAAGGTGCTTTAGCCGAGGCACCTATTTATATTGACGACACACCAGGGATTAAAATCACTGAAATCAGGGCGCGTGCTAGAAAATTGGCGCAAGAATTTGATGAGGGGCTGGGCTTGATTGTCATTGACTACCTGCAGCTCATCACAGGAACTCGTCCTGAAAACAGACAACAAGAGGTTTCTGACATCTCACGTCAATTGAAGATTTTAGCAAAAGAATTAAAAGTTCCTGTTATTGCCTTGAGTCAGTTATCTCGTGGTGTTGAGCAACGTCAAGACAAACGTCCTGTTTTGTCAGACATTCGAGAATCTGGTTCTATCGAGCAAGATGCTGATATCGTGGCTTTCCTTTATCGTGATGATTACTACCGTCGTGAAGGGGAAGAGCAAGATGATGCTGTTGAGGATAACACCATCGAGGTTATCCTAGAGAAAAACCGCTCAGGTGCACGTGGAACAGTCAAACTAATCTTCCAAAAGGAATACAATAAATTTTCGAGTATTGCACCATTTGAGGAACGCAATTAAACCATTTAAAAGGAGTATGGTAATAAAATGAGTGATGCATTTGCAGATGTAGCCAAAATGAAAAAAATCAAAGAAGAAATCAAAGCCCATGAAGGTCAATTGGTTGAATTGACACTAGAAAATGGTCGCAAACGTGAAAAAAATAAAATCGGTCGTTTGACAGAAGTTTACCCATCGTTGTTCATCGTGGAATACAATGAAAACTCAGATGTTCCAGGTGCCATCAACAATTCTTACGTTGAATCATACACCTACTCAGATATTCTGACCGAAAAAACATTGATTCATTATTTTGATTAATCATTGATAGTTAGTAAGTGGTAAGAGTTTTTAGAATTAGCCTTCATAGCTAAACGTAGGAGAACAGGAGAAGCTGTTCTCTTTTCTACC
>NZ_DEQF01000005.1:0-1906 GCF_002360305.1 Streptococcus sp. UBA3373
AATTACGGGCTGTTAGGTTAAAAAACGAACTCAAACGGAAGTTACTTGTCACAGTTTGAGACATACGTATGTAAGCTTTTTGATTTATCATAATATTGACGTTGTTTCAATTGCAAGACTTGTCGGGCACAAGGACGCTACAGAAACACTTCAAACGTACGCCCATCTATTTGAGAGAAGGCAAGATGAAGTGTTTGAACTTGTTAGAAAAATTATTTAAATATTTTGGGACAAATTTTGGACAAAACTTATTTTTAGAATTAAAAAAGCCTTGAAACCAAGCTTTTTTAATATAGTTGTATCCACCCTAAGGGAATCGAACCCCTATTTCAAGAACCGGAATCTTGCGTGATATCCATTACACTAAGAGTGGCAACTGTTATATTATACCATATTTCCAGAAAAATAAAAACCAAAACAAAAAAAGAATACGAGGTCGATTAACATCAACCTCGTACCTGATATATTAGCTAGTGATTATAATTCGATATCACCGAACAAATCAGCCATTGAGAATCCAGTTTGAGTTTCTGGAAGTTCGTAATCACGTTTTACTTCACGTTTTTGACGACGTGGACGTGATTGGCGTTTTTCTTCGTTGTTTTCAGCTTGTGCTGGACGTTCTTCAAGAGCTTTGATTGAAAGTGATACACGTTCTGCATCAGCATTTACATCCAAAACTTTAACTTTAACTTCTTGTCCTATTGAAAGAACATCTTTTGGATTTTCAACACGTTTGTGTGAAATTTGTGAAATGTGAACAAGTCCATCGATACCTGGCAATACCTCAACGAAAGCACCAAAATCAGTCAAACGTTTTACTTTACCTTCAACAACATCACCAGCAGCAAGTTTTTGTTCTACACCATCCCATGGTCCAGGTGTTGTTGCTTTAAGTGAAAGTGATACACGACCTGCTTCTTCATCGATTGAAAGAACTTTAACTTCTACTTCTTCACCAACAGAAACAACTGATTTAGGTGAAACGTTGCGTTCATGTGACAATTCAGTAACGTGAACAAGCCCATCAACACCACCTAAGTCGATGAATGCACCAAAGCTTGTCAAACGAGCAACTTTACCTTTAACGATAGCGCCTTCTTCAAGTTTTGAGAAGACTTCTTTACGTGCTTCAGCTGCTTTTTCTTCAACAACGTCACGACGTGAAAGGATGAAACGGTTTTCAGCTGGAACAACTTCTTTGATTTTTGCTTCAAATTCTTGTCCAACAAATTTTTCAGTGTTACGAACAAAACGAGTATCAATCATTGAAGCCGGAATGAAACCGCGAAGTCCTTCAAATTCAACTGAAAGGCCACCTTTAACGGCACGTGTTCCTTTAACAGTAACAACTTCACCTTCGCGACCAACAAGTTTATCCCAAGCTTTGCGAGCTTCCAAACGTTTTTTAGAGACAAGGAAAGTAACTGTATCAGTATCTTTACCTACAACTTGACGAAGAACAAGAACTTCAACTGTGTCGCCAGCTTTAACAAAATCGTTAATATCAGCATCACGATCATTAGTCAATTCACGAAGTGTAAGAACACCCTCAACACCTGTTCCTTCGATAATAACGTTTGCTTGTTCATTATCAACTGTTAAAACTTCCGCAGTGACTACATCACCTGGATTTACTTCGCTAACACTGTTTAGTAAATCTTCAAATTCATTCATTCTAAAAAATCCTCCAACAAAAGTTAGTTTAACTAACTTTTGACAACAATAATATTTCTCAAGGTAACCCGCAATGACAACAACTTTTATCTTTGACGGTGTCAAGCCAAAACTTGATACCTTTGACTGGGGTAGCTGGATTCGAACCAACGCATGAGGGAGTCAAAGTCCCTTGCCTTACCGCTTGGCTATACCCCAATAACAGAATGGAAGGGGAGGGATTCGAACC
>NZ_DEQF01000005.1:1913-8839 GCF_002360305.1 Streptococcus sp. UBA3373
GAGCGGATTTACAGTCCGCCGCGTTTAGCCTCTTCGCTACCCTTCCGTTACAACAAAAACTATTTTAACATAGTTTTTGTTTCGATGCAAGTAGTTTTCACTTCTTTTTAACGATTAAGATTATAATTTTCAATCGTGCTTTCAATGGCTTGTTCTAAATTTTTGAAAAAGGCTTTAACTTCGCCGTTTTCAACGACTGCAAAACGGTTCTCCAACTCAGCAATTTCACCAATTGTTTTTTTACCTGTTTGCAAGGCATATCCGTCAACCTTGGCATTATTAATAGTGACCTTGCTATCTGACAATTGCAATTCAATTTTTTTATCTTTTTTACTCATTCTCTCACCTCGCTCTACCCATTTTACCGAAAAAATAGGAAGCTGGCAAGGGCAAGCTTCCTGATTCCTGCTTTAATCTACTTTGACAATCCATCCTTCTGGAGCTTCCACATCTCCAAATTGAATACCGACTAATTCATCGTATAACTGACGAGTGACGGGACCAACTTCTGTTTCACTGTAAAAGACGTGGAAATCATCACCATGCTGAACACCACCAATTGGGGAAATAACAGCGGCAGTTCCACAGGCTCCTGCTTCTACAAACTTATCCAATTCATCCAATTTGACATCGCCTTGAATGGCTGTCATACCAAAGCGATTTTCTGCTAAATAAAGAAGCGAATATTTTGTAATTGACGGTAGGATTGATGGGCTAAGAGGAGTAATGAATTCATTGTCTGCTGTAATACCGAAGAAGTTAGCTGACCCCACTTCTTCGATTTTGGTATGAGTGGCAGGGTCTAAGTAAATCACATCTGAAAATTGGCGTTCGTGGGCAATTTTTCCTGGCAGAAGGCTAGACGCGTAGTTTCCACCAACCTTGGCTGCTCCTGTGCCGTGTGGTGCTGCACGGTCGTATTCGTCTTGAATGAGGAAATTGGTTGGCACCAAGCCACCCTTAAAATAATTTCCCACTGGCATAGCAAAAATAGTGAAAATATACTCATCGGCTGGATGTACCCCAATCACATCACCAACCCCAATTAAGAGAGGGCGAATGTAAAGAGTCGCTCCTGTGCCGTATGGTGGCACATAGTCTTCGTTAGCACGTACGACTTGTTTGACGGCATCGATGAACTTATCCGTTGGAACTTGTGGCATCAACAAGCGGTCAGCAGTACGTTGCAAACGTTCAGCGTTCATATTAGGACGGAACAATTGAATAGAGCCATCTTTGGTGCGGTAGGCTTTCAAACCTTCAAAAGCCTGCTGCCCATAGTGAAGAGCTGTTGAGGCTTCTGATACGTGCAAAACAGCGTCTTCTGTTAATTGCCCATCGTCCCATTTGCCGTCTTTATAATACGAAATGTAGCGAAATGGTAGTTTATGGTATTCAAATCCTAAGTTTTCCCAATCGAAATCTACTGTCATAATAAATCCTCTTTCCTGACTTTTATCCTATTGTACGCTTTTTTTATCATTTTTCAAGTGTTTTTTGTAAAATTCTGAAAATTTTGACTAACTAAAAAATCAGGAAAACTCCTGATTTTTACATCTATTTGACCGTGGCACTGAAAATGCCTTCGTCCGAGATGGTGTCTGAAATGAAAGCGCCGTTACTTGTGCGTTCAGACAGACTCAAATCTGCCAAAATCACTTGATAAACCGTTCCGTTGTTCGAATGCACTTCTAAGGTTTGACTAGCATGGTCGAGATTTTCCTCTGGTGCTGTCGTGAACAAATCAAGCGACTCGTCTTGTTGCTCATCGTAAACAGGACCAGCAAGCAAGATGCGATGTGGCTTGGTTTTTAATTCGCGTAAGACGAGCAAACCACGGTTGGCACGATTGGTCAATGGAATCACGTCGGTTTCCATGCGTTTCACACTACCACGTTGGGTCAAAATGAACACACTGTCAGTATTTGCGATAAAAACCGAAACAACGACGTCATCATCTTTGAGGTTGATGGCCTTGACACCTGCTGCTTTCGGGCCAACAACTGGCACTTCTTCGATGTTAAATCGCAGAGCGTAGCCATTTTGCGTTAGAAGCATCACATTATCAAGGGCTATCGGTGAAATGGCAATCACTTGGTCCTCTTCGCTCTTCAATTTGGCGAATTTGATGGCTTTTGATTTGTAGGTACGCCATGGCGTCAATTCCTTACGTTCAAAGCGTTTGATTTGCCCCATTTTAGTCGCTGCAAAATACGTTTGTGTGCCAAAATCATCGACAATTTCTGCATGAAGCACCACTTCATTGGCTGCAAAATTAGTAATGGTTTGTGACAAATGTTCACCGATGTCTTTCCAACGAATATCGGTTAATTCGTGAACAGGGCGGTAAATCACATTACCTAAATTGGTGAAGATAAGGAGCTGCTGCGTGGTTTTGGCAGGTGCCACAAAAATCAATTCATCATCGTCACGTTTGCCGACTTCCTCAACCGTTGAGGCATTATAAGAACGCGGGCTGGTACGCTTGATGTAGCCACCTTTTGTCACGCTGACATAAGTATCTTCTTCCACAATCAAGCTGGTCACATCGATTTCAATCGTTTCTGCTTGTGCTTGTAATTCCGTCAAGCGTGGTGTGGCAAATTTTTTCTTGACTTCGCGCAATTCGCGTTTCATGACATTGTACATGGTACGTTCATCTGCAATAATAGCCTCTAAAACAGTGATTTGTTGACGTAGGTCAGCTTCTTCTTCCTGCAAGGTAACAATGTCCGTATTGGTCAAACGGTACAATTGCAAGGTAACAATGGCTTCTGCCTGTTCTTCTGAGAAATCGTAGCTGACTTTTAGATTTTCTTTGGCATCTGCTTTATTTTCAGACGCACGAATAAGAGCAATCACCTCATCCAGAATGGAAATAACGCGAATCAAACCTTCCACGATGTGGAGGCGTTTTTCTGCTTTGGCCTTATCAAACTTTGAACGCGCTACGATAATATCCTTACGATGGGCAATGTAGCTGGTCAACATCTGAATAAGCCCAACCTGACGAGGGGTGTAGTGATCAATAGCCACCATGTTGAAGTTATAATTGACCTGCAAATCCGTGTATTTCAACAAGTAATTGAGAATGGTTTGCTTGTCTGCATCTTTTTTCAATTCGATAGCAATACGCAAACCGTCACGGTCTGATTCGTCACGGACTTCAGCGATGCCTGGCACTTTATTGTTGACACGAACATCGTCGATTTTTTTGACAAGAACAGCCTTATTGACTTCGTAAGGAATTTCCGTCACAACAATTTGTTTCTTGCCACCCTTGAGGTCTTCGACTGCTGTACGTGATCGAACAACCACGCGCCCTTTACCGGTTTCATAAGCTTTTCGGATACCATCTTCGCCTTGAATAATCGCACCTGTCGGAAAATCAGGTCCTGGCAAGAAGGTCATCAACTTATCCAAGTTGGCATTTGGATGATCAATGAGATAAACCACAGCATCAATGACTTCAGCCAGATTATGCGGCGGAATATCCGTTGCATAACCCGCAGAAATCCCTGTGGCACCATTGACCAATAAATTTGGAAAGGCTGCAGGTAAAACCGTTGGTTCTTTTTCGGTATCGTCAAAATTCCAAGCAAATGGAACCGTCTTTTTCTCGATATCATTCAAAAGATAGCCAGCAATTTCTGACAAACGTGCCTCAGTATAACGCATGGCAGCAGGTGGATCACCATCCATTGACCCGTTATTTCCGTGCATTTCAATCAATGTAGCACGGTTTTTCCAATCTTGGCTCATCCGCACCATAGCGTCATAAATGGAAATATCCCCGTGCGGATGGAAATTCCCCATGACGTTACCAACTGACTTGGCTGATTTACGAAATCCTTTATCAAAAGTATTGCCGTCCTTATTCATAGAATACAAAATACGGCGCTGAACGGGTTTCAAACCATCACGAATGTCTGGCAAGGCCCGCTCTTGAATAATATATTTGGAGTATCGTCCAAAACGATCTCCCATAATGTCTTCTAAAGACATATTTTGAACATTTGACATAATCCTTTGTCCTTAATTTTTGCTAATTTAGTTTTTAGCATTACTTGCTAAAAGCGGTGTTTTCTTCCAAGGTGAAGGTGACATTGTCCTCAATCCATTTACGACGTGGTTCTACCTTATCCCCCATCAACACATTCACACGGCGTTCGGCACGCGCCAAATCATCAATGGTCACACGAATCAAGGTCCGTGTTTCAGGGTTCATAGTGGTTTCCCAAAGCTGATCAGCATTCATTTCACCCAAACCTTTGTAACGTTGGAGTTGAGCACCTTTTCCAAAACGCTGACGCAATTCTTCTAATTCACCATCGGTCCAAGCATAAGCCACTTCCTCTTTCTTGCCCTTGCCTTTTGACATTTTGTAAAGCGGTGGCAGAGCGATATAAACGTGGCCTGCCTCAACCAAAGGGCGCATATAACGGTAAAAGAAGGTCAACAAGAGCGTCTGAATGTGAGCACCGTCTGTATCCGCATCGGTCATGATGATAATCTTGTCATAATTAGAATTATCAACGTTAAATTCTGCGCCAACGCCTGCACCAATCGTGTAAATCATGGTATTGATTTCTTCATTTTTGACGATATCTGACATCTTGGCTTTTGCTGTATTAAGCACCTTACCACGTAAAGGCAAAATGGCTTGGAACTTGCGGTCACGCCCTTGTTTGGCAGAACCACCAGCAGAATCTCCTTCGACCAAGTAAAGTTCGTTTTTCTTAGGATTTTTAGACTGGGCTGGGGTTAATTTCCCTGAAAGCAAGCCCTTGTCTTTCTTGCTCTTCTTGCCATTTCGCGATTCGTCACGCGCCTTACGAGCTGCCTCTCTAGCATCACGCGCCTTGATAGCTTTTCGAACCAAGTTGGCTGCGATTTCGCCATTTTCCAACAGGAAGTAGGTCAATTTCTCAGAAACAATGCTATCCACAATCGGACGTGCAAGAGGGCTTCCCAGCTTATCCTTGGTTTGCCCTTCAAACTGCAAATATTCTTCAGGGACGAGGATAGATAAGACCGCAGACAAGCCTTCACGGTAATCTGAGCCTTCCAAGTTCTTGTCTTTTTCCTTGAGCAAGCCAGACTTACGAGCATAGTCATTCATAGCCTTAGTAATAGCTGATTTTAGCCCTGTTTCATGCGTTCCACCATCTTTGGTGCGAACATTATTCACAAATGACAAAATGTTGTCTGAAAAGCCATCGTTGTACTGAAGAGCCACTTCCACTTGAAAATCTTGGTCAGCTCCCTGCACAAAAATAACAGGTGTCAAGGTTTCCTTGTCTTCATTGAGGTACTCAACAAAGTCCTGCACCCCATTTTCGTAATGGAAAGCGAGGTGTTCTGGTTCTTCCAAACGATTGTCGGTCAAAGTCAAGGTGACATTTTTTAGCAAGAAGGCCGATTCTTTCAAGCGTTCCGCAATGGTATTGAATTTAAAATCAATGGTTGAAAAAATCGTCGCATCAGGCATGAAAGTTACGGTTGTCCCTGATTGTGACTTGGGAGCTGTTCCGACCTTTTGAAGTGTGGTCACAGGTTTTCCGCCATTTTCAAAACGCTGCTTGTAAACCACACCGTCACGCGTAATCTCAACCTCAAGCCAGCTAGAAAGGGCATTAACCACTGAAGACCCCACACCGTGCAAGCCACCAGACGTTTTGTAACCGCCTTGACCAAATTTCCCACCTGCGTGGAGAACGGTGAAAATAACCTCAACAGTCGGAATACCCATAGCGTGCTGACCTGTCGGCATCCCGCGCCCCTGGTCCTTAACCGTTACACTACCGTCGGCGTTGATAATCACATCAATCTGATTACCAAAACCAGATAAGGCCTCATCGACAGCATTATCGACAATTTCCCAAACCAAGTGGTGCAAACCTGTTGCATCTGTTGAGCCGATGTACATCCCTGGACGTTTACGGACAGCATCCAACCCTTCTAACACTTGAATCGCATCATCATTATAATTATTTACGTTAATTTCTTTTTTAGCCAAAAGTGACCTCCAAATTGTTCATCTTTCTTATCTTACAAGTTTTTTGACATTTTTGCAAAAAAAATTGAAAATCCCCCAGTATAACGCTATCTTTTTAAGCTTTAACCCCTCTATCTTTTCTTAAAATCGCATGACTTTTTAAGATCTCTTTGCCCTATTGTTCCTCGACTGTGTTATAATAGGCCTATGAACATTTTAGTTTTGATTATCATCGCTTATTTATTGGGGTCTATTCCGACAGGTTTATGGATTGGGCAGTGGTTTTACCATACCAACCTCAGAGAACACGGCAGTGGCAACACAGGAACAACCAATACCTTTCGTGTTTTGGGAGCTAGAGCAGGTGTCATCACCTTTTTGATTGATATGTTAAAAGGAACCCTTGCAACGCTATTGCCTCATCTATTGGGTGTAACTAGCGTATCGCCTCTAGTTATCGGGCTATTTGCCATTATCGGACACACCTTTCCTATTTTTGCTGGGTTTAAGGGTGGAAAAGCCGTGGCAACCAGCGCAGGTGTGCTTTTAGGATTTGCACCACTCTTTCTCCTTTACTTGTTTGTCGTCTTTGTCATCACGCTTTACCTTTTCAGCATGATTTCATTATCAAGTGTGGTGTCAGCAGTTGTGGCTATGGTTAGTGTTTTGGTTTTTCCCGCCTTTCACATTATCCTACCACATTATGACTGGCTATTTACAAGTATCATCATCGTAATGGCAACCATCATCATTGTGCGACATCGTGACAATATCACTCGTATCCGAAAACACCAAGAAAACCTTATTTCTTGGGGGCTAAATTTAAGCAAACAAAAAGTGGACTAGAACACTCTAGTTCGCTTTTCTGACAAATTATTTTATAAGGTATTATCATGAAATATTTTATTACCCGTGGTGCTAGTTGAAA
>NZ_DEQF01000019.1:0-2281 GCF_002360305.1 Streptococcus sp. UBA3373
AACTTTTTGGGGTCAGTACAGATGTTTGATGGACGTAAGTGAAGCACTGAGAACTTTTGGAACGGGTGAAAATTACCATGCTCAGCACTATTTTGGTTTTCATAAGGAAAACCGAGACGGCAAAGATGGCTATGTTTTTAGAGTATGGGCTCCAAATGCTCAGGCTGTTCATCTTATCGGCGATTTTACACAATGGAGAGATAATCCACTGGCAATGAAGCGAAATGTAGCGGGGGTTTGGGAGGTATTTACAGACCAGCCTAAGCCAAATCAATTGTATAAGTACTTGGTGAAACGCTCAACAGGACATGAGGTTGAAAAGATTGACCCATTTGCGTTTTACTTTGAACAAAGACCAGGTACCGCTGCAGTTATCACGGATTTTCCAGAGAAGAAATGGAAAGACTCACTTTGGTTGGGGCGACGAAAACGGTTTGGTTTTCAAAAACGCCCAGTCAATATTTATGAAGTGCATGCTGGGTCTTGGAAGAAACACGCCGATGGTCGCCCTTACCAATTCAAGGAATTAACGGAAGAATTGGTGCCTTATTTGGTGGAGATGAACTATACGCATGTTGAATTGATGCCTTTGATGGCTCACCCTCTTGATGCCAGCTGGGGCTATCAGCTGATGGGCTATTTTGCATTTGAGAGCAGTTACGGAACACCTGTGGATTTTCAAAATTTCGTAGAGGCTTGTCACCTCAATAATATCGGTGTTATTGTCGATTGGGTCCCTGGTCACTTTACCATAAATGATGATGCTTTGGCGTATTATGATGGCACGCCGACCTTTGAATATCAGGATTACGATCAAGCACATAATCGTGGCTGGGGAGCTTTAAATTTCGATCTTGGCAAAAATCAAGTTCAGTCCTTTTTGATTTCGAGTGCCAAGTTTTGGATTGATTATTACCACTTGGATGGGATCCGAGTTGATGCCGTCAGCAATATGATTTACCGTGACTACGATATTGGTCCTTGGACACCAAATAAAGATGGCGGCAACCGCAATTACGAGGGCTATCATTTTCTGCAAAAATTGAATACCGTCATTAAAGAAGCTTATCCTGACGTGATGATGATTGCCGAAGAAAGTACCAGCGGGACAAAAGTCACTGGCCCTGTGGAATGGGATTCGCTAGGGTTTGACTACAAGTGGAACATGGGATGGATGAACGACATCTTAAAATTCTATGAAGAAGATCCTGTTTATCGGAAATACGATTTTAATCTAGTGACTTTTAGTTTCATGTATGTTTTCTCGGAGGATTTCCTCCTAGCTTTGTCGCATGATGAAGTCGTGCATGGTAAAAAAAGCATGATGCACAAAATGTGGGGAGATCGCTACAATCAATTTGCAGGATTGAGAAACCTCTATACCTATCAGATTTGCCACCCAGGTAAGAAACTCTTGTTTATGGGAAGCGAATTTGGTCAGTTTTTGGAGTGGAAATACAATGACCAATTGGAGTGGGGAAATTTAGAAGACGACCTCAACCGTAAAATGCTTGGTTTCACCAGTCGTTTAAATCAATTTTACAAGGATAACAATGTGCTTTGGAAGATTGATGACAGCTATGATGGCATTGAAATCATTGATGCGGACAATAAAGATGAGACGGTCTTGTCCTTTATCCGCAAAAATGAAGAAGTGGATATGCTGGTCTGTATTTTCAATATGGTGCCAGTCGAGCGGAAAAACTTCACGATTGGGGTGCCAGTAGCGGGCGTTTATGAGGAAGTCTGGAATACCGAACTCGCTGAATTTGGCGGGGTTTGGCAAGAAAACAATCCACAAACACGCACTCAAGACGAGCTTTGGAAACATTATGAAAATACCTTGAGTTTCACCTTGCCAGCCTTGGGAGCAAGCATTTGGAAATTAAAACGGCGTATCATAAAAACTATTCCTAAGAAAGGAATATAAAATGAGAAATGAAATGTTAGCACTCATCCTCGCAGGAGGACAGGGGACACGTCTTGGAAAATTAACACAGAACATCGCCAAACCAGCGGTTCAGTTTGGTGGGCGTTATCGTATTATTGACTTTGCACTTTCAAACTGTGCTAACTCAGGCATTTCAAATGTTGGTATTATCACACAATACCAACCATTAGCCTTAAATAGCCACGTGGGAAATGGTTCAAACTGGGGGCTAGATGGCATCAATTCTGGTGCGACCATTTTACAACCTTATTCTGCTACGGAAGGGAATCGTTGGTTTGAAGGAACCAGCCATGCCATTTATCAAAATATGGATTATATTGATAGCATTGA
>NZ_DEQF01000019.1:2351-7380 GCF_002360305.1 Streptococcus sp. UBA3373
ATGTTGCAAACCCATAAAGATAATATGGCTAGTTTGACGGTAGCTGTTATTGATGTGCCGTTGAAAGAAGCCAGCCGTTTTGGGATTATGAATACAGACACCAACGATAGAATTGTTGAATTTGAGGAAAAACCAGAACATCCAAAATCAACCAAGGCTTCAATGGGGATTTACATTTTTGATTGGAAACGCCTGCGTGAAGTCCTCATCAATGCTGAAAAAAATAACGTTGATATGTCTGACTTTGGTAAGAACGTGATTCCAGCTTACCTTGAAGCTGGGGACCGCGTTTACACTTACAATTTCAACGGCTACTGGAAGGACGTTGGAACGATTGAATCGCTTTGGGAAGCCAATATGGAATACATCGGGGAAGACAATGAGCTTCACAGCCGTGACCGCTCATGGAAGATTTATTCTAAAAACCTCATCGCTCCTCCTAATTTCATTACAGAAGAAGCTGATGTTAAAGATTCGCTCGTTGTCGATGGGTGCTTTATTTCGGGGAAAGTGGAGCATTCTATCCTATCAACCAATGTTTAGGTGAAAAAGGGAGCTCAGATTAAGGATTCCTTTATCATGAGCGGAGCAATTATTGGAGAAGGTACCAAAATCACGCGTGCCATTATTGGGGAAAATGCCGTTATCGGTGATGATGTCGAAATTGATGGGACAAATGATGAAGTGCAAGTTGTGGGCTACGGTGAAGTAGTAGGAGGTCAAAATGAAGCGTGATAAATATACTGCAGTTTTGGGAAATGCGGTGGTCTACCATGATATGTCAACCTTGACTGAAAAACGTCCTTTGGCAAATCTGCCATTTGATGGCAAGTACCGTCTGATTGATTTTCAATTATCAAACCTAGCCAATGCAGGTATTCATAACATTTATGCTATCTTTAGAGGACACAATATTCACTCGGTTTTCGACCATGTGCGTAGCGGTCGTGAGTGGGGGCTAAATACGCTGTTGAGCCATTATTTTCTTGGCTTTTACGAAGAACAACACAGCAGCGAGTTGGCCAATCGTGATTACTACGAACAGATTTTGACTTACTTAAAACGCTCAGGCAGTGAGCAAACGGTTTACATGAATTGTGACATCTTATGTAACATTGATTTGGCACAAGTCATTCACCTGCACGAAGTCAGCGACGGCAATATTACCGTTGTTTACAAAAAAATGCCTAAGGAAGCCATCTCTGATGCCAATGAAATCCTTGACATTGATGAAACCGACCATGTGATTGGACGCACGACTATTGATGACAATTTGGAATTGCAAAAAATGTCTGCTGATATTTATGTGGCTAAGACACCGTGGTTGATTAACCGCTTGGAAGAAGAAATGAAGCGAGAAGAGCCACGTCGTCTACGTTACTTCTTGCGTGAGTTGTTGCTCACTAGCAATGCTCTAGCCTTTGAATACACGGGCTATCTCTCAAATATCTTCTCTGTTAAATCTTACTACGATGCCAACATGGATATGCTCAATGCTCAAAAATTCTATTCATTGCTTTATACCAACCACAAGGTTTATACGCGCGTGAAAAATGAAGAGGCGAGCTATTTCTCAAACGAATCACAGGTAACCAACGCCCAATTTGCGTCTGGTAGCCTTGTGAAGGGACGTGTTGAGCATTCTATTGTGTCGCGTAATTGCTACCTTTCTAAAGATTCGCAAATCACAGGTAGCATTCTCTTTCCAAAAGTAACGGTCGGTGAAGGTGCTGTGGTTGAAAATGCCATTGTCGATAAGAATGTTATCGTGCACCCAGGCGTTGTCATTCGAGGCACTAAGGAAAACCCACTTGTTATTAAAAAAGGTTTAGAAATCACTGAGGATATTATAGAATGAAACTATTGTTTGTTGCGGCAGAAGGGGCACCCTTTGCCAAGGCAGGCGGATTAGGCGATGTCATTGGGGCATTGCCTAAATCCCTTGTCAAAAAAGGTCATGAGGTTGCTGTGGTTCTGCCATATTATGACATGATTGATGTTAAATTTGGCGATCAAGTCGAAGACGTCCTGCATTACTACACCAATGTGGGTTGGCGTCATCAATACGTGGGCGTTAAGCGTTTGGTAAAAGATCAAGTCACGTTTTACTTTTTAGATAATCAATACTATTTTTTCCGTGGTCATATCTATGGCGATGGGGATGACGGGGAGCGCTTTGCTTTCTTCCAATTAGCTGCGATTGAATTGATGGAAAAAGTGGCTTTTATCCCTGACCTTGTCCATGTACATGATTATCACACAGCTATGATTCCTTTCTTGTTGAAGGAAAAATACCACTGGATTCAAGCTTATCAAGGCATTCGTACGGTCTTGACCATTCATAACTTAGAGTTTCAAGGGCAATACGACCCAGGAATGCTTTGGGATTTGTTTGGAGTTGGCTTTGAACGTTATGCTGACGGGACTTTACGCTGGAATGAGTGCCTTAACTGGATGAAGAGTGGGATTTTATATGCTGACTGCGTCACAACCGTTTCGCCATCTTATGCCCAAGAAATTAAAACTCCAGAATTTGGCAAGGGCTTAGACCAAATTCTACGCATGGAAAGTGGTAAACTAACAGGTATCACCAACGGTATTGACACTGACCTCTACAATCCTGAAACAGACCAATTGATTCCTTATGCTTTTTCTGCGTCGGATTTGACTGGAAAAATGCAGGATAAAAAAGCGCTTCAAGAGCGCCTTGGCTTGCCTGTGCGTGAAGACGTGCCTTTGATTGGGATGGTTTCCCGCTTAACAGACCAAAAAGGCTTTGGTTTAGTAGTCCATGAGCTGTGCCACCTACTTGAAAAAGATATCCAAGTGGTGCTTTTGGGAACAGGTTATGACGGATTTGAAGCAAGCTTTTCTTGGTTTGCCCATGCTTTCCCAGACAAAATGTCTGCCAATATTACCTTTGACCTCGCCCTTGCCCAGCAGATTTATGCGGCTTGTGATCTCTTTTTGATGCCAAGTGCCTTTGAGCCATGTGGCTTGTCACAAATGATGGCTATGCGTTACGGCACCCTGCCTATCGTTCACGAAGTCGGTGGTTTGCGTGATACCGTTCTGCCTTACAACCCTTACGACCAGACAGGAACAGGCTTTAGTTTCCAAGAATTTTCAGGCTACTGGCTGACCAAAACCGTTGAAAGGGCCTTGGACCTTTATCATCATGACAAAGAAGCTTGGGAAATGCTGCAGCAAAATGCCATGGCTTGTGATTTTTCATGGGACACTGCCAGCCAAGCTTACGAGGACTTATATCGTTCTCTTTTCCAATAAAATTAACCAAAAGGAGCTTCTAAAAAGGCTTCTTTTTTACAAACTCCATACACAAAACAGACTCCCATTTTACATGGATTTGAAAGTAAACAAAGGTTAAGAATAATATGAGAAAACGCTTCCCTAATCTGCGATTTCGTTGACAATTCAGCAAAATAGGACTAAAATAACAGAGTAAAAAAATTTATAAAGGAGATTCATATCATGTTGAATTTAGCTATTTTAGCACTTGGTTTTGGTGTTCTAGGTGTCAGTATCGGTGAAGGTATCCTAGTAGCCAATGTAGCCAAATCAGCTGCACGTCAACCAGAAATGTTTAGCAAATTACAAACACTTATGTTCTTAGGGATTGCCTTCATCGAAGGTACATTCTTCGTACTTCTTGCTTGTACATTCTTCGTAACGACTAGATAACAGTTGGTATATCTTTAAGGGGGGGTAGAATTGGAAACTTCTGTGAATCCAACAGCGCAACTCTTTGGGATTGATTTTGACTTAACCATTCTCTCAATGTCACTGTTGACAGTGCTCATTACATTTTTGATTATCTTTATTTCAAGCCGCAATATGCAATTGAAACCAAAAGGAAAACAAAATGTGTTAGAGTGGGTGTATGAGTTCGTACAAGGAATTATTAAACCCAATCTTGGTCGCTATACTAGCAACTACAGTCTCCTCTTCTTTAGTTTATTCTTTTTCTTAGTGATTGCCAACAACATAGGGCTAGTCGCAAAAATTGAAATTGGTGGCTACAACTTTTGGTCATCTCCAACCTCTAACGCAGCCTACAACTTTGGATTGTCTTTGATGATGGCTGTTGTTATCCACGTTGAAGGTGTGCGTAAAAATGGTTTTAAGGGGTATTTGAAAGAATACCTTTCACCAACGCCAGCAATGTTACCAATGAATATTCTAGAGCAGTTTACGAACATCATTTCGTTGACGCTTCGTCTTTATGGTAATATCTTTGCCGGTGAAATCATTTTAGGATTGTTGGTGCAATTTTCAGATACTAGTATCTTTGCATGGCCAATAGCATTCGCCTTGAATGTTGTTTGGACAGGATTTTCGATCATGATATCTTGTATTCAAGCCTATGTATTTGTCATTTTGTCATCTGTTTACGTTGGTGACAAAGTGAATCACAAAGAATAATAAGAAAGGAGAAAGTATTTATGTCAACGCTTATTAATAGCACAAGTCTTGGTAACATTATTATTGTAACTGGCTCTTTTCTTCTCTTGCTTGTTCTCGTTAAATTATTTGCTTGGGATCAAATTACAGGCATTTTTAAGGCTCGTGAAGAGAAAATCGCCAATGATATTGATGATGCCAAAGCAGCTCGTGAAGAGGCTGAAGATTTGGCCGCTAAGCGTCAAACAGAATTAGCTGGTGCACGTTTGGAAGCAACGCAAATCATTGATGATGCCAAAGAAACTGGTAAAAATCAAGAAGCTAAAATCGTTGCTCAAGCGCATGAAGAAGCTAAACGTTTGAAAGAAAAAGCTAATCAAGACATCGCACTCAGTAAGGTAGAAGCCCTATCAAGTGTTAAAGGTGATGTTGCTGATTTAACCGTAATGTTGGCAGAAAAAATCATGGCGACAACGCTTGATAAGGAAGCTCAAAGCGATCTCATTGATAGTTATCTTGATAAGCTAGGAGATGCCTAATGGATAAAAAAACAGTAGCACTTGTTGAACAGTATGCCAAAAGTTTCGTTGAAGTAGCTATTGAAAAA
>NZ_DEQF01000019.1:7528-10793 GCF_002360305.1 Streptococcus sp. UBA3373
ACAATTTTCTTGAGGTAATTTTACAAAACGAAAGAGAAGCGTTCTTAGAAGTGATTTTGAAGGAAGTCAAAGCGCAAATGGCTATCGCAAGCAATCAACATGATGCTGTGGTGACAACAGCTGTTGCTTTGACACCTAACCAAAAAGAACGTATCCTAGCGTTAATCTCCAAAAAATTTGGAATAACAGTAGGAAAATTGATTGAAACTATTGATGAGGCTATTCTTGGTGGCTTTATCATCAATGTGAACAACACAGTAATTGATACAAGCATTCAGCATCAATTACAAGAATTAAAAATGAATTTGAAATAGAAAGTGGTGTGACTTTTGGCAATTAATGCACAAGAAATTAGCGCTTTAATTAAAAAACAAATTGAAAACTTCCAGCCAAATTTTGACGTCACAGAAACTGGTGTGGTCACTTATATCGGTGATGGTATCGCACGTGCTCGTGGTCTTGATAACACGATGAGTGGGGAACTTCTTGAATTTTCAAATGGTGCCTTTGGTATGGCTCAAAACCTTGAAACCAATGATGTTGGTATCATCATTTTAGGAGATTTCTCTACAATCCGTGAAGGCGATGTGGTAAAACGCACAGGTAAAATCATGGAAGTGCCAGTAGGTGAAGCCCTTATTGGACGTGTTGTTAACCCACTTGGTCAACCTGTGGATGGTCTTGGTGACATTAAAACCACAGCCACTCGTCCTGTTGAAGCACCTGCTCCAGGTGTTATGCAACGTAAATCAGTTTCTGAACCTCTTCAAACAGGCTTGAAAGCTATTGACGCCTTGGTTCCAATTGGACGTGGTCAACGTGAATTGATTATCGGTGACCGCCAAACAGGTAAAACATCTGTTGCGATTGATGCGATTTTGAACCAAAAAGGACAAGATATGATTTGTATCTATGTCGCTATCGGTCAAAAAGAATCAACCGTTCGTACACAAGTTGAAACCCTTCGTAAATACGGTGCCCTAGATTATACAATCGTTGTGACAGCCTCAGCTTCACAACCATCACCATTGCTTTACATCGCACCTTATGCTGGTGTTGCAATGGCAGAAGAATTCATGTATAACGGCAAACACGTTTTGATTGTTTACGATGATTTGTCAAAACAAGCGGTTGCTTACCGTGAACTGTCCCTTCTTCTTCGTCGTCCACCAGGACGTGAAGCCTACCCAGGTGACGTTTTCTATCTACACAGCCGTTTGCTAGAACGTTCAGCGAAAGTTTCAGATGAACTTGGTGGTGGTTCTATCACAGCCCTTCCATTCATCGAAACACAAGCAGGGGACATCTCAGCTTACATCGCGACAAACGTGATTTCGATTACTGACGGACAAATTTTCTTGCAAGAAAATCTCTTCAACTCAGGTGTTCGTCCTGCGATTGATGCGGGTTCTTCAGTATCACGTGTTGGTGGTTCTGCGCAAATCAAAGCCATGAAGAAAGTAGCTGGTACTCTTCGTCTTGACTTGGCTTCTTACCGTGAATTGGAAGCCTTCACGCAATTTGGTTCTGATTTGGATGCTGCTACACAAGCGAAATTGAACCGTGGACGTCGTACCGTTGAAGTGCTTAAACAACCTGTTCACAAACCACTTCCAGTTGAAAAACAAGTTGTTATCTTGTATGCACTAACTCATGGTTTCTTAGATGATGTGCCAGTTAACGATATCTTAGATTTCGAGCAAGCTTTGTATGATTACTTTGACGCTCATTACGAATCTATTTTTGAAACCATCCGTACAACGAAAGATTTACCAGAAGAATCAGTTTTAGACGCTGCTATTCAAGCTTTTAAAGAACAATCTGAATTCAAATAAGAGGGGGTAAGCATATGGCAGGCTCTCTTAGTGAAATTAAAGGGAAAATCGTTTCAACTCAGAAAACAAGTCATATTACTGGTGCCATGAAAATGGTATCAGCAGCCAAATTGACCAAATCTGAGCAGGCTGCAAAAGATTTCCAAATCTATGCTTCAAAAATTCGCCAAATCACTACGGATCTTTTAAAATCTGAATTGACAAGTGGTTCTAGCAATCCAATGTTGGTGTCACGTCCAGTGAAAAAAACAGGCTATATCGTGATTACCTCAGACAAAGGTTTGGTTGGCGGATACAATTCAAAAATCTTGAAAGCCATGATGGATTTGATTGCAGAGTACCATGCGGACAATGATAACTATGCCATCATCGCTATTGGTGGTATCGGTGCTGATTTCTTTAAAGCCCGTGGCATGAATGTTGTCTTTGAATTGCGAGGCCTTGAAGACCAACCGTCATTTGAACAAGTTGGTAACATCATTTCGCAGTCTGTTGAAATGTATAAAAACGAGTTATTTGATGAGTTGTACGTTTGTTATAACCATCATGTGAATAGCTTAACCAGTCAGGTTCGTGTTCAACAAATGCTTCCTATCGCAGAATTGGATGCCAATGAAGCAGCAGAAGAAGGCACATCTGGTTTTGAATTGGAACCAGACCGTGAAATGATTTTGGAACAATTGTTGCCGCAATACACGGAAAGCCTTATTTACGGGGCAATTGTAGATGCGAAAACTGCTGAACATGCCGCTGGTATGACAGCCATGCAAACGGCTACTGATAACGCCAAAAGTATTATTAACGATTTGACGATTCAGTACAACCGTGCGCGTCAAGCAGCTATTACACAAGAAATTACAGAAATTGTAGCGGGTGCTAATGCACTAGAATAAAAGAGAAATCTGTTTTCTAGCAAAACCGTATTTCTAAAAAATCTAAAAGGAGAAAAACATGAGCTCAGGCAAAATTGCTCAGGTTGTTGGTCCAGTCGTTGACGTCGCGTTCGATGCTGGTGACAAATTACCTGAGATTAATAATGCATTGATTGTTTATAAAGATGGCGATAAATCGAAAAAAATCGTTCTCGAAGTTGCTCTTGAACTCGGTGACGGTATTATTCGTACAATCGCTATGGAATCAACCGATGGGCTTACACGTGGATTAGAAGTTTTTGATACAGGTCGTGCTATTAGCGTGCCTGTTGGGACAGAAACACTAGGTCGCGTCTTTAATGTTCTTGGGGACACTATTGACCTTGAAGAACCATTTGCTGAAGACGCTCCTCGTGAACCTATCCACAAAAAAGCACCAGCTTTTGATGAATTATCAACATCATCTGAAATCCTTGAAACAGGAATCAAAGTTATCGACCTTTTAGCGCCATACCTTAAAGGTGGTAAAGTCGGTCTTTTCGGTGGTGCCGGTGTTGG
>NZ_DEQF01000019.1:10811-23156 GCF_002360305.1 Streptococcus sp. UBA3373
GTTCTTATCCAAGAATTGATTCATAACATTGCCCAAGAACACGGTGGTATTTCAGTATTTACCGGTGTTGGGGAACGTACACGTGAAGGGAATGACCTTTACTGGGAAATGAAAGAATCTGGCGTTATTGAAAAAACAGCCATGGTCTTTGGTCAAATGAATGAACCACCTGGAGCACGTATGCGTGTAGCCCTTACTGGTTTGACTATCGCTGAATACTTCCGTGATGTTGAAGGCCAAGACGTGCTTCTTTTCATTGACAATATCTTCCGTTTCACCCAAGCCGGTTCAGAAGTATCTGCCCTTCTTGGACGTATGCCATCAGCCGTTGGTTACCAACCAACCTTGGCTACTGAAATGGGTCAATTGCAAGAACGTATCACATCTACGAAAAAAGGTTCTGTAACCTCTATTCAAGCCATCTACGTGCCAGCCGATGACTACACTGACCCAGCGCCAGCAACAGCATTCGCTCACTTGGATTCAACAACCAACCTTGAACGTAAGTTGACTCAAATGGGGATTTACCCAGCCGTTGACCCACTTGCTTCAAGTTCACGTGCGCTTGCACCAGAAATTGTTGGTCAAGAGCACTACGATGTTGCGACAGAAGTGCAACGTGTTCTTCAACGTTACCGTGAATTGCAAGACATCATTGCCATTCTTGGTATGGACGAATTGTCTGATGAAGAAAAAACATTGGTTGGACGTGCACGTCGTATTCAATTCTTCTTGTCACAAAACTTTAACGTTGCGGAACAATTTACAGGTATGCCTGGTTCATACGTTCCCGTAGCTGAAACAGTTCGTGGATTCAAGGAAATTTTGGAAGGTAAATACGATGATCTTCCAGAAGATGCTTTCCGTAACGTGGGTCCAATCGAGGATGTTGTTGAAAAAGCGAAAAAAATGAACTACTAATGAGGTGATGCCATGACATATATGACTGTTCAGGTGATAACACCCGATGGAATTCGCTATGATCACCATGCTAATTATATTTCAATAAAAACACCTGACGGTGAGATGGGGATTTTGCCAGACCATATCAACCTCATTGCCCCTTTGACAGTCCATGAAATGAAAATCCGTCGTACGGATGATGAAAATCACGTGGACTGGATTGCCATCAACGGTGGTGTTATCGAAGTCAAAGATAATCATGTCACTATTGTCGCTGATTCTGCTGAACGTGAACGCGATATTGACGTTAGCCGTGCCGAACGTGCTAAAATTCGTGCTGAACGTAGCTTGGAAAAAGCACAAAGTAACCATGATATCGATGAGGTGCGTCGTGCCCAAGTTGCTCTTCGTCGGGCATTGAACCGCATTAGCGTGGGAAATAATAAAAAGTAAGAGAAATCTTTACTTTAACCGGCTCTTTGTCAACTGTAGTGGGGTGATGAAAAGCTAACATCGAGAGAGAACCAATTGGTTTTCTCTTTTTTCTACGGTCTGCTAGTGTTAAATGTTTACCTTTTGGTGTATAATAGTCTTGCATCTCAGAGTCTTTCTAATTGTTGTTGTGGTGATTACAATTATATCTCTCTGAGATGTTTTTTGATACACTCAAGTGCTCAAGTGGCTAATTTCATTTTAGAACTTTCAAATATCTTGCTTTTTTAAAATCGCTGTTAGATAAACTGATTTTATGGTATAATGGAAATAATTAAAATTCGATTTTATTAATGGGATCGTTCGGAGCTGAAGTTCTGCTGTGGACGAATGGCGCGATTACGAAATCTTGTGAGAAAAAATGGTCCACGAGTTTTAGAGCTGTGTTGTTTCGAATGGTTCCAAAACATATAATTATGAGACTAACGAATTTCGGAAGTTTTAGAGCTGTGTTGTTAATTGAACGAGCGTATAAAAGCGCTTGTTTTTTTGTTTAGGAAAAATATAAAAGCACAATTGAAAACGATATCATAAACTTGTTTTTTATGTTACAATTAGGGTGGTTTAGGAACGATAAATATTTACTGATTGTAAGAGAGGGGATAAATGGATATGAGAAAAGTCTTTTTATGTTTGTTGGCCTTGTCTTGTGTGGGCTTATCAGCTTGTCATAAGTTCCAATCGCTTCAAACAAATTCCAAAACAACCGTATCTACTACTAGCCAAACGCAAAAAGCATCATCTAGCTCGACTTTCACCTCAACGTCCATCTCAGAAAGTAGCACTCAAACAGAGTTAAGTAGTTCTTCAACACAGTCAATTACTACAGAAACTGAAAGTTTTGATAATCAGA
This sequence comes from Streptococcus sp. UBA3373, assembly GCF_002360305.1. Taxonomy (NCBI): domain Bacteria; kingdom Bacillati; phylum Bacillota; class Bacilli; order Lactobacillales; family Streptococcaceae; genus Streptococcus; species Streptococcus sp. UBA3373. The sequence goes on from NZ_DEQF01000019.1 coordinate 13,060, forward strand.
CCACACCAAGTAGTAGTCAAGATGAGGCTTCGGTGTCTCAGCCGACTGGAATACAGTTAGAAGAACTAACTGTGGGAAATTACGCTTCTTTGGCTGGCACATGGACGACTGGAGATGGTTCGGATACCATCATTATCCAGCCTGATGGCTACAGTTACAATGCTAATTCTGGAGTTGGTTTTGTATCGCTTGTAGGTGGTTTACAATCTGTTAATGGCTATCCGTACATTTATTGTCAGTTTGAAGATGATAGTATTATGAGAATCAATGTTATTGTGTTGTTAGAAGCTGGGCGTGCAAGCGGCTCTTCAGATGCCAGTCGTGACCGTTTGTATTTTACCAGCAATCGTAGCAATGGCTATGAATTCGCGGATGATAGTTTGTGTTATTACAAGGTGGCAGACTAGAAGTGATTTAAAGGCTTAGATTTTTCAAACCCTACTTTTTATGGTAAAATAGAGAAGAATTTATTTAGATAGGTTGGATTGTTTACATGGAAAAAACATTCTTTATGATTAAGCCAGATGGTGTCAGACGTGGATTAGTCGGTGAAGTGTTGCATCGCATTGAAAGACGAGGATTCAAGATTGAAAAACTTGAAATGCGTATGGCTACTCCAGAGTTGTTAGAAAAACACTATGAAGATTTGGTTGACCGACCATTTTTCCCACAAATTGTTGATTTTATGACAAGTGGACCACTTATCATAGGTGTCTTGTCAGGGAACCAAGTGATTGGCTCATGGCGCACTATGATGGGAGCAACAAATCCTAAAGAAGCTCTTCCAGGAACAATCCGAGGCGACTACGCACAAGCCCCAGATGAAGGTGGCGCAACCTTCAACGTCGTTCACGGTTCAGATTCACCGGAATCAGCCGAACGCGAAATTTCTCTCTGGTTTGGCGAATAATGAAAGCAAGCACTTGAAAGTGTTTGCTTTTTTGTTTGCAAAAAGGTACAATGAAAGGGATTGCAAAAAAGTTAATAGAAGTCCTGGGTAAAGCGCTAAAAGTGGACAATGTTTAAAAAGTTTAAACAAACCAAATCTTTCTATCTACAAAATACGTATAGATGTTCTTGGCAATAGCTATTGTGTAAAAAAGAAGGAGATGAACTACGATTATATTTGAAAGGTAAACAAAAATAATTGGCAATTGGGGTTGCAATTTTTAAGTAGCTGTAAAACTTCATCAGTATCAAACAGCATCGTTGTTTGTGTTATGCACAAGCGGTAATTAACCAACTAGGTACGCTATTGATTTCAAGTATTGTGATACAGCGATGATGTTTATAAAAAATACAGAAAAACATTTATATCTTTTATCATTCACTGTCGAACGCATAGTATATAGCTAGAAAGCGTGGATATCATGAAAAAATGGCAGACAATCACAGCAATAGCTTTAACAATTTTTGCTCTCTATAGGAGGATTTGTGACTTACACTTATCTACGACCATCACATTACGGAGGTGGTATATTTACTGATGAAACTTCTCAATATACAACTTCTACTAGTGATACTATTTCTAGTACTACTGAAACCTCTCAATCTATAATTTCTACTAGTGAAACAGGGGGTGACGATGGTTATCATGAAGAAGCAGTAACTGAAACTGAAACCAATACAGCATCCAGTAACATTATTTATCTAACTGATGTTGTCGGACTTGGCACTGATCCTTCTATTTTCAAAGATGGTGGCTACTATATTGTGGCACCAGGAGGAGTGAGATCAGGATCAGAAATTGTATATTCAGTTTATAGATTGGAACGCGAAGGAACTATGGCCGATGGTAAACCAATTGTGGCAACTAAAGACTCTATTCTGACTGGTCCATACAATATTACAAAAGAATTTCTTTATTGGCTACGCTACTATGATCCTGACAATACACCAAATTCTAGCCTTGAAGAAAACTGGAATTACTTTGTTACGGAAAGAGAAGGATGAGATTGACACTATATTAATAGTGTGATAAAAATGATGAGGGCTGAGTTTTTGTGTTCTCAAGATTTAAGTAGCCGTAAACAAAAACACTACAGTGTATGCTTTAGCAATTGATTTAAATAGCTGCAAACTTTTAATAAAACGCTTATTTAGCTAAGGTTTTAAAAAGCGCCTAGCTTAACTCTAAGTACAGCAAATCAATAAGATAGGTGGGACTGTCGGAGCTCCCACATTTATCGACCGGCTAATAAAGCGGTGTGTTGTTGACAGATTCTTAACCTCTATTTTCTTGTATGATATTTTAAAATACTCTATCGTCAAATATTTTTCCTTGTATAGCTAGTTTTCAGATATCTAACTCACCTAACTATAACCACGTTTACTTTCTTGAAAATAAATCAAAAACAGGTGTGATGCTATTTTCTATGCGGGTGTTTGTCGCATGATAGGCTTTGCTTTTTAGGTCTTAACAACTTTCTATGGCGACGTTTTTGGTAATTTGGTATAATAGGAGCAGTGACTAATATTATAGGATTTTAAAATGGATATTCAAGAATTAAAAAAACGTCAAGAGAAGATTCGTAATTTCTCTATTATTGCACATATTGACCATGGGAAGTCGACTTTGGCGGACCGTATTTTGGAAAAGACTGAAACGGTTTCGAGTCGTGAAATGCAGGCACAACTGCTAGATAGCATGGATTTGGAGCGTGAGCGTGGTATCACGATTAAGCTTAATGCGATTGAGTTGAACTATACAGCTAAAGATGGCGAAACTTATATTTTTCACTTGATTGACACGCCAGGACACGTTGACTTTTCTTATGAGGTATCGCGTTCACTTGCTGCGTGTGAGGGGGCTATTTTGGTTGTGGATGCTGCTCAAGGTATCGAGGCGCAAACCCTCGCCAATGTTTACTTAGCTCTTGATAATGATTTGGAAATTTTGCCGGTTATCAACAAAATTGATTTGCCAGCAGCGGACCCAGAGCGTGTGCGTCAAGAAATTGAAGATGTGATTGGATTAGATGCTTCAGAGGCCGTTTTGGCATCGGCTAAAGCGGGAATTGGGATTGAGGAAATCCTCGAGCAAATCGTGGAATACGTTCCAGCTCCATCAGGAGATGTGGAGGCACCACTACAAGCTTTAATTTTTGACTCGGTTTATGACGCTTACCGTGGTGTTATTTTGCAGGTGCGTATTGTCAACGGTATGGTTAAACCTGGTGACAAAATTCAATTGATGTCAAACGGAAAAACCTTTGACGTTACTGAAGTTGGTATTTTCACTCCAAAAGCTATTGGACGTGATTTCCTAGCAACAGGTGACGTTGGTTATATAGCGGCTTCTATCAAGACCGTTGCAGACACGCGCGTTGGGGATACTATTACCTTAGCTGATAATCCAGCAGATAACCCGCTTCATGGCTATAAACAAATGAACCCAATGGTGTTTGCAGGGCTTTATCCGATTGAGTCAAACAAGTACAATGACTTGCGTGAAGCCCTTGAAAAACTGCAATTAAATGATGCCAGTCTTCAATTTGAACCTGAAACCTCACAAGCTCTGGGTTTTGGTTTCCGTTGTGGTTTCCTTGGTTTGTTGCACATGGATGTTATTCAAGAACGTTTGGAACGTGAGTTTAACATTGATTTGATTATGACAGCGCCGTCCGTTGTTTATCATGTCAATACGACAGACGGGGATATGCTTGAAGTGTCAAATCCATCAGAATTCCCAGAACCAACCAAAGTAGCCAGCATCGAGGAGCCTTATGTAAAAGCTCAAATCATGGTGCCACAAGAATTCGTTGGAGCTGTTATGGAATTGGCTCAGCGCAAACGTGGTGATTTTGTGACCATGGACTACATTGATGATAATCGGGTTAATGTCATTTATCATATTCCACTTGCCGAAATTGTTTTTGATTTCTTTGATAAATTGAAATCATCAACACGTGGCTATGCGAGCTTCGATTACGAAATTTCAGATTACCGTAAATCAAAACTGGTGAAAATGGATATCTTGCTTAATGGTGATAAGGTCGATGCCCTTAGCTTTATCGTGCACAACGAATTTGCCTATGAGCGTGGTAAATTGATTGTCGAAAAATTGAAGAAAATCATTCCACGTCAACAATTTGAAGTACCAATTCAAGCGGCTATCGGTCATAAAATCGTGGCCCGTTCGGATATCAAAGCTCTTCGTAAAAACGTGTTGGCAAAATGTTACGGTGGTGACGTCTCGCGTAAACGGAAATTACTTGAAAAACAAAAAGCTGGTAAGAAACGCATGAAGGCGATTGGTTCTGTGGAAGTTCCACAAGAAGCTTTCTTGTCTGTCTTGTCAATGGACGATGACAACAGTAAAAACTAATCTTATCAGAACACCTCGTATTTAGTTGCGCTCGGATGTGTTTCTGAGCGCTTTTTAGGTACAGAAACTTAGTCAATCATTCAAATTTTTATCTATTTTTGGTAAAATAAATCTAAATGTATCTTGGGAGAACGGCATGAAATTATTAATCAATGTATCGCAATTAAAGGGAACGGTGAGAGTTCCAGGAGATAAATCAATCAGTCATCGCTCGATTATGTTTGGTAGCCTTGCCAAAGGTCAAACGACGATTCATGATATTTTACGTGGGGAAGATGTTCTATCAACTATGCAAGCTTTTCGTGATTTAGGTGTTGACATTCAAGATGACGGTGACCGTGTGACCATTACAGGTGTAGGTTTTGACGGGCTAAAGGCACCTCAAAAATCTTTGGATATGGGCAATTCTGGAACGTCTATTCGCTTGATTTCTGGAGTTTTAGCAGGGCAAGACTTTAGCATTGAGATGTTTGGGGACGACAGTTTGTCAAAACGTCCAATGGACCGTGTGACTATTCCCCTTCGTCAAATGGGGGTTGAGGTTTCAGGACAGACAGAACGTGATTTGCCACCATTGACTATGCATGGTAATAAAAAATTGAAACCAATTCACTATCAATTGCCTGTGGCATCTGCTCAGGTCAAATCAGCCCTTATTTTCGCAGCTTTGCAGGCTGACGGTGAATCCGTTATCATCGAAAAAGAACACACGCGCAACCACACAGAAGACATGATTGTTCAATTCGGTGGCTCAATTGATGTCAATGGTAAGGAAATCCGTATCACTGGCGGGCAAGAATTGCTTGGACAAGAAGTGGTGGTGCCAGGTGATATTTCCTCAGCAGCCTTTTGGTTGGTTGCAGGGCTCATTGTTCCAAATGCGAAAATAAGGCTTGAAAACGTTGGTATCAATGAAACACGCACGGGCATTCTTGATGTGATTGAAGCCATGGGCGGTCAACTAAGCCTGTCAGATGTGGACGATATTGCCAAATCAGCGACAATCACGGTAGAAACTTCCGACCTTCACGGGACAGAAATCGGTGGCGAAATCATTCCACGTTTGATTGATGAGTTGCCAATTATTGCCCTTTTGGCGACCCAAGCCGAGGGAAGAACTGTGATTCGCGATGCGGAAGAATTGAAAGTGAAAGAAACTGACCGTATTCAAGTGGTTGCGGATGCCTTGAATGCTATGGGCGCCAATATTACGCCAACAGATGACGGTATGATTATCGAAGGCAAAACGCCGCTTCATGGTGCAAGCATCAATACTTTTGGGGACCACCGCATCGGCATGATGACGGCAATTGCGGCTCTTTTGGTAGCAGATGGTGAGGTCGAACTGGACCGTTCAGAAGCCATCAACACTAGCTACCCAAGCTTCTTCAAAGATTTGGAGTTACTGACACATGGCTAGAATTATTATCGGTTTTATGGGCTCAGGCAAAACAACCATTTCTTCTTTGTTAGATGAGGATTACGTTGATATGGATGCAGTGATTGTAGAGCGCATCGGAATGCCTATTGCAGATTTTTTTGAAAAAGAAGGCGAAGCCCGTTTTCGTGAGATTGAATCACAAGTTTTGGCAGAATTGATAGCGTCTGACCGAGTGATTGCAACAGGTGGTGGCATTGTAACCAGTGCGGCTAACCGAGCACTTTTGGCAGAAAATCCTGAAACCATTTACTTGAAAGCAGATTTTGACACGCTCTATAATCGTATCCAAAAAGACACTAAAAATGTGCGTCCGCTATTTGTCAATAATAGCAAAGAAGACTTCAAGGCGATTTTTGATGGGCGCCAAGACTTGTACGAATCAGTTGCCAACCGTATTATTGAAGTAGCTGGTAAAACGCCCAAAGACATTATTGAGGAAATCGGATGAAAGTTGGTTACCTAGGACCAAGCGGTTCGTTTACACACAATGTTGCGGTCAAAGCCTTTCCAAAAGCTGACCGTATCCCTTTTGCAAATATCACCGAAGTCATTAAATCTTATGAGGAAGGCTTGGTGGATTATGCCATTATCCCCGTTGAAAATTCGATTGAAGGCTCGGTGTATGAAACCCTAGATTACTTGTTTCATCAAACGGATATTAGTGCCATTGCAGAAGTGATTCAACCCATTAAGCAACAATTATTAGCAACGGCACAGGATAAGCCTGTCGGGAAAATCTTCTCACATCCGCAAGCCATTGCCCAAGGGAAAAAATACATCAAAAGCCATTACCCCCATGCACAAATTGAAGTGACTGCTAGCACGGCTTACGCTGCGCGTTTTATCGCAGAACACCCAGACAAACCTTACGCAGCTATTGCTCCCATGGCAGCAGCTAAAGAATATGATTTGGAAATCATCGGCAAGGACATTCAGGAAATAGATGAAAATTACACGCGTTTTTGGGTGCTAGGGCATGAACCTTATGTCTTTGATCTGATCAAAGACACGCAAAAAATATCCTTGGCATTAACTCTTCCTGACAATCTCCCTGGAGCTCTCTACAAAGCCTTGTCTGTTTTTGCTTGGCGGGGCCTTGATTTGACTAAAATTGAAAGCCGTCCTTTGAAAACGGCATTGGGGGAGTATTTTTTCATCGTTGATGTGGATAATAGCAATCATGATTTGGTGACTTTTGCCTTAGAAGAATTGCGTGTTTTAGGTATTACTTACAATGTTATGGGGATGTATGACGTCTATTGTTTATGATTAGAAAGTGAAGGACTGGTATGATAAAATGGTAGAAAATCGTTTAAGTCGCCACGAGGAATTGCGGTATCAATACCTGTTACGAAATCTTGAATATTTAAGCGAGCGTGAGAAGCAGGAGTTTGATTACCTTTATCAAAAAAAATTAGCGAGCATCTCTAGTCCCTCCCATTATACCCAACCAGCTGCGCCTCAGGACCCACGTCCTATTTATCAGGAGGTTAATGATCAAGCTTATGATGGCTACGATGACTATGCGAATTGGGAAGATGAGAAGCAATGGACCGCACCAGGACTTCCCAAATATCCAGACGAAGCCCCTCCCAAGCGTTCTAAAAAAGCCAAACGTGCCTGCCGTTTTGCAGATGTGTCTGGAGAAAGACCAAAAAAGAAGAAACGGCACTTCTTTAAACGCTTGATGAAATGGCTAGCTTTGCTTGTGGTGGCAACCATGGCTGGCATGATTTATATGTTTTTCAAGGGAGTGCGTGATGTATCAGAGGGCAATACCAATTACACCCCTGGCGTGACGGAAACGTTTCACGGTGAAAATAGTCCTGACGGCACCAATATTTTGATTTTGGGAAGTGACCAGCGGGTGACCCAAGGCTCGTCTGATGCCAGAACCGATACCATTATGGTGATGAATATCGGAAATAGCGATGACAAAATTAAATTAGTGAGCTTCATGCGTGATATCTTGGTTAATATTCCGGGTGTTAGCTACAATGATTACACTAATGACCAAAAGCTAAATGTCGCCTTTAATATTGGTGAGCAAGATCACAATCAAGGAGCTGAGCTTATGCGCCAAACCTTGAAGGATAATTTTGGCATCAACATCAAATATTACGTGATGGTTGATTTTGAAACGTTCGCAGAAGCCATCAACACGCTATTCCCAAATGGGGTTGAAATAGATGCCAAATTTGGTACTGTAGATGGTCAAGAAGTAACTTCCGTCGAAGTTCCTGATGACCTCAATATGCAGCCTGACGGTAGCGTTCCTAGCCAAACCATTAACGTTGGTAAACAACGCATGGATGGTCGTACCTTGCTCAATTACGCACGTTTTCGTAAGGACGATAATGGGGACTATGGCCGTACCCAACGTCAACAACAAGTGATTACCGCCATTATCAATCAAGTCAAGGACCCCGCCAAACTTTTTACAGGGTCTGCGGCTATCGGTAAAATCTATGCCCTTACCTCAACCAATATCTCTTATCCATTTTTCCTCAAGGAAGGCTTGTCTGTCATCACCAGCGGTCAAAAAGGCATTGAGCAAGTCACCATTCCAGCAGAAGGGGATTGGACAGACGAGTATGATATGTATGGAGGTCTAGGCATTGCCATTGATTTTGATAAATATCAACGAGAACTAAAAGAATTGGGATTGCGTGAATAGCGTTATGTTATAATAGAGGGACAGTGATGTTTCTCTATTTTTTGAGGAAGTAGAAAGGATATTATGTTAGAAAAAAATAGCATTGTAGAGGTTGAGATCACAGATTTATCGCACGAAGGAGCAGGGGTGGCCAAGTTTGATGGCTTCGTCTTTTTCGTTGAAAATGCTCTTCCTGGTGAAACCATCAAGATGCGTGTCTTGAAAGTTAAGAAAAATATTGGATTTGGTAAGGTTGAAGAATACCTAACCCTCTCGCCTTACCGTAATCAAGATGTCAATGTGGATTATTTGCGAACAGGAATTGCAGATTTTGGACATTTGGCTTACTCAGAGCAACTCAAATTCAAACGCAAACAAGTCGTGGATAATCTGTATAAAACAGCTGGTATTTCAGATGTTGAAGTCGCAGAAACTATGGGAATGGCGCATCCTTATGCTTATCGCAATAAGGCCCAAGTGCCTGTTCGTCGTGTCAACGGTCAGCTAGAAACTGGCTTTTTCCGCAAACATTCTCATGATCTGATGCCTATTACTGATTTTTACATTCAAAACAAAGAAATCGATCGCTTGATTTTATTTACCCGTGATTTGCTGCGTCAATTTGATATTAAACCGTATGATGAAAAAGCTCAAACTGGCTTGATTCGCAATCTCGTGGTTCGTCGTGGTCATTACTCAGGTGAAATGATGCTGGTTTTTGTTACAACACGCCCTAAAATATTCCGTATTGAGCAAATCATCGCTAAAATCGTAGCAGCCTTTCCAGCGGTGAAATCCATTATTCAAAATATTAATGACAAAAACACCAATGCTATTTTCGGTCAGGAATTTAGAACGCTTTACGGAAAAGACACAATTGTAGATACTATGCTGGGTAATCAGTACGAAATTTCAGCACGTTCTTTCTATCAAGTTAATACTGAAATGGCAGAGAAACTTTACCAGACCGCTATTGATTTTTCAGATTTAACACCAGAAGACATTGTCATTGATGCCTATTCAGGTATTGGAACCATTGGGCTTTCATTTGCCAAAAAAGTCAAAGCTGTCTATGGGGTCGAAGTGATTGAAGAAGCTGTCGCCGATGCCAAACGCAATGCTGCCCTAAATAGCATCACCAATACCCATTATGTGGCGGACTCAGCCGAGCACGCTATGGAAACTTGGATCAAAGAAGGTATTAAACCAAGCGTAATTTTGGTGGATCCACCACGCAAAGGCTTAATTGAAAATTTCATCAAAGCAAGCGTCGCCATGCAACCAGACAAAATCACCTACATTTCATGTAACCCAGCTACCATGGCGCGTGACATCAAACACTACCAAGAGTTAGGCTACAAACTCCAAAAAGTTCAACCCGTCGATTTATTCCCAAATACCCATCACGTGGAGTGCGTAGTGTTGCTACAACGAAGCAACGGGTGAAAATCCTTTATTTTAAGCATTTTTTCAAACATTTTGTCTTTATTGAAAAGAGTGATTTTAACATAAAAAAGGTTCAAAAAAGTACATTGATGTGAACGTCTGTTTGGATGTCGACTGCGTAGACAAAAAATAGATACGTCATAAAATATAATGGTTCAGCGAGAACATTTTAATAAGTGTTCTCGTTTTTTTTTATCTGGCTCATTGTCAACTGTAGTGGGTTGATG
>NZ_DEQF01000002.1:0-26467 GCF_002360305.1 Streptococcus sp. UBA3373
GTAATTTTGTTATCGATGTATTTAGCATCGTAATCGTAGAAAGCAACGTCTTTAACAACTTCACCAGGGAGCGTTGTTTTCACGTCAGCATTTCCCAAAATACCAACTTCGATTTCTCGAGCGTTAACACCAGTTTCGATAAGAATACGGCTATCATATTTAAGAGCAAAGTCAATAGCTGAGCGAAGTGCTGCTTCATCTTCAGCTTTTGAGATACCTACTGAAGAACCCATGTTAGCTGGTTTAACAAAGACAGGGTATGTCAATTTGTCATTTACTTCTGCTACGACTACATCAAGATCAGAACCTTCAACATAAGTCACGTAAGGAACAAGTGGAACTCCTGCAGATTCAAGGACATGTTTTGTTGAAATTTTGTCCATTGCAACACTTGATGACAAAATGTTAGTTCCAACGTAAGGCATTTTAAGAACTTCTAAGAAACCTTGGATAGAACCATCTTCACCCATTGGTCCATGAAGAACAGGGAAAACAACTGCTCCTTCTTCATAAATATCACTTGGTTTAATTTTTTGACTTTCAACAACAGTGGCGTTAGTCATCAATTTTTCATCGTCAGCAGGTTTGCTAAAGAATTCTTGTGTTTTAATAAAATCACCAGATTTTGTGATGAAGTAAGTTTTCACAAAGAATTTATCATAATTAATCGCACGCATGACGCTTTCAGCTGATAAAACAGATACTTCACGTTCCGCAGAACGTCCACCATAAAGTAAAACAAGCGTTTCTTTTGACATACCTTTCATTACCAGAACATCTTGAGCAATTCTAGCCTCGCTCATGTTCCATTCCTTTTCTATTACAATTTCTTACCTATCATACCACAAAAGCAGCACCCTTTCAAACACCACTTGACCTCACGTGATATAAAAAAGCAACTTTATGTAAAAGTTGCTTTGGGGTTATAATTCTGTCCGATTTTCAATAGCACGCAGCAGGGTCACTTCGTCAGCGTATTCGATATCAGAACCAACAGCAAGTCCTCGTGCTAGACGGGTTACCTTAAGGCCAGCTGGTTTTAAGACGCGTGAGATATACATCGCGGTCGCCTCACCATCTGCGGTGGCATTGGTTGCGATAATCACCTCGCTGACCTCACTATCCATAAGGCGCGTAATCAAGGGCTTCAAATTGATGTCGTCAGGTCCAACGCCATTCATAGGAGAAATCAAGCCGTGCAAGACATGGTACAAGCCATGGTATTCTTGAATTTTCTCCATAGCAGACACATCCTTAGAATCTTCAACCACTAAAATCACTGAGCGGTCGCGGGTTTCATCCGTGCAGATATTGCAAGGGTCCTCGTCTGTTAAGTTACCACAAACTGAGCAGTAAGTCAGTTCACGCTTGGCTGCTAGTAGGTTTTTGGCAAATTCGTTGACGTCTTCGTCTGACATGCCAATGGTATGAAAAGCAAGTCGTGTCGCTGTCTTAATCCCAATGCCTGGCAATTTGGTAAAACTATCAATGAGTTTTGCGATGGGGGTTGGGTAGAGCATCTTTTTCCTCCTTTGTAACAAAGGGACGAGCCGACCTTGTTTTCAATCGACTCGCCCAATTCTTATTTATTGACATAAGTTGACATGTATAAGTTGATGATATCACGCGCAATGACTTGGTTGGTGTGATTGTCATCACTCGTCAAATGCGGAATAATCACGGCAACGGCGATGTGAGAATCATCGGTTTCTGAGTAATCGTAAGCGAGAACGCTCAAGTTAATAGTGGTTACCGCATTACCTGAAGCATCGACAGCGTAGGTTTCGGCGGTACCCGTTTTACCAGCGATGGTTACGGTTGAGCTTCTCATGTGAGAACCTGTGGCAAAAGCATCAGTACCATTTACCACTTGATAGAACCCTTGGTGAATCAAGTCCATATCTTCTGATGAGATATCAACTTTATTAAGCACCTTGCTTTCAATGGTCTTGGTCAAGGTACCTAGACCACCCTTGCCGTCACTTTCGTAAATGCCTTCGACAAGGTGTGGGGCAATACGGCTACCACCGTTGGCTACAGTTGCTGCGTATTGGGCCAATTGCATTGGGGTATATGAGTCATACTGTCCAAAGGCCTCTGTCAAGACATTACCCGCAGAGTATTCTTTAGACAGGTAACCTGTTGTATTTTCTGGTAGGTCAATGCCTGTACTTGTTCCCATACCGTATTCAGCGTAAGTGGCACGCAATTCTTCCATGGCTTTTTTCATACCAGAAGTTGATAAGGCCATTCCTGAATGGTATTCTTGTCCCATCATCTTGAGGGCGACTTGTACCATGTAGGTATTTGAAGAGTATTCCAAGGCTTGCACGGCTGTGATGTTTCGTGAACCGTAATCGGTAAACCATGACTTGATTGATGGCGAACCAGCGATATTAATTGGTTGGTCAGTCAAGACTTGGTTACCAGAAATGACGTTTGATTTCCAGCCAGCTGTTAGGGTTGCTGCCTTGACAACTGACCCTGGTACAAAGATGTCATTGATGGTACCAAGGGCATCTAGTTGCGTTGTGGTTGAACCAACATCATGCGATAGACCTGCCATAGCCAAGACCGCACCTGTCTTAGGATTGAGGGCAACGGCATAAGCCCCTTCAGAATACGTCGCATAACCACTGGTGATATCTGCTTCATAGTATTGTTGGAGAATGTTTTCCACACCTGCTTGGAAATCTGCGTTAATGGTCAATTTGAGGTTTTGACCTGATTTGCCTTCACTGAGGACTTTGTCAGAAGCCACGTTACCGTTTTTATCGGTTTTGATTTCACGAACGGTGTGAGTCCCTTGAAGGTATTCTTCGTATTCTTTTTCCAAGTAAGAGGTTCCGACACGGTCATCAAGGGCGTAACCTTTGGCAAGATATTCTTCAACTTTTTCGGCTGGCAGACCTGATTTTTTCGATGACACTGTTCCGATAACAGTCGCCAAAGAACTGTTTGACGCTTGACGGTCCCAGTCTGTCGCAATAGAAATGCCTGACAGTTTTGATTGGTTGGCGGTGATGTAGGCAATTTGCTCTTCTGTCAAATCCCCAGTCGTCAAATGCACCGTACTAAAGGTTGAAGCTGAATTCATCTGGTTAAAGATATAAACCAATTTCAACTCATCTTCAGAATAGTTAATCTCATCGTCAGTCACCGCATTAACAGCGTTGGCATAAATAGTTGACTCCGACAAACTGTTACCATAGTTATCGTATTTTTCCTTATCTGGTAGGCGTTTGACAACCGCTGCGTAAGTATCTGAATCTGCTAGGTAATAGTCTTTTTTCTGACGTGTGGTGACGTTGGTTTCAGTCAAATTCACCAGCGTTGCCAATTTAGCGGCTAATTTTTTCATTTCTCCCGCAGTCATGGTATTGCTACGTGTAAAGGCTACCACTTGTTTCACGTTGTTGGAAACGAGCAGTTTTCCTGCCGAATCGTAAATTTCACCACGAGGGCTTGAGGTCGTGACCTTATACGTCGTCGATGAATTTAATTTGTTTTCGTAAAACGATTTATTAAAAATTTGCATCTGTGCCAGTCGCAAAACGATGACTGAAAACAGCACAACGATTACCGAAAAAATCAAATAAATCCGTCTTGTAACGTTACTTGGTCCTTTTTCGATTTTGATGTTACGTAATCTCTTTTTTAATGACATTATTTCCTCACAAATAAAAGCTCTGTTTTATATTCTATCATATTTTCATTAAAAGAGAGAAAACTAACCAGAAAAGTTTTTAACTAGACTTTACAAAAAAAGAAAGGTCGCTTGACCCTTCTTTATTACACTTGTTCGTTAACATTGAGTGAAAAATTGATACCGACCTTGTCTTTTAAAAATACCCAAATGTAGTAGGCAATGTAAAAATCAATACAGCCGTGTACCATAGAGCCAAGGCCAATCAACCCCACTAATGACCAGACATAACTCATGGTTAATTGGCTGCCTGTCGTCAAGGACAAGACGACAACAAATTCTGCCAAGCCGTGCAAGAGATTTAATCCCAAAGCTAAAAGCAAGCGTGAGGTGGCATTATCCAAAAGTTTTGGATATCTTTGAAGCAGAACTGCTCCAATCATTGCAAACAAGAGATGTGACACCGCTCGCAAGACAATGACAATCGGAAAGCCAGCCAGCAAGAAACCAAGGCTTGTCCCCAAAGCAACCATGAAGGTCACCTGAGGTGCAATGAACATGGCCATAAAAACAGGCACATGACTGGCTAAAGTGAAGGAAGCTGGCCCAATAACCACCTTAATCGGCATCACCATGGGAATTAAAATCCCAAAGGCTACCAGTATAGCCGAAAAGGCCAGCGATTTTGTTTGACTTTGTTTTACCATAAATTCCTCCTAAATAAACCGGTCTCATAAGCTTTATTTGTGCTTTATCTCACATGATTACTGCTATTATAAAAGAAAACACAACAGGTGTCAAGACATCTGTTGTGTTTTAGTTTTCAGATAACAAAATCCCTTTATCAGCCAAAAGCGTTTTAATCTCATCAAAACGGTCCTTAGAGGAGCAAGACAAAGTGTGCGTATGAATACCATCCGTCAAAGAGGATAATAAAGTAGCGTGCGATTGCTCAATTTTCTCCATAAAATTGGCAATATCTTCTTCTGTCTTAATGTTTAAAGATGCCGTCAGCATCCCATAAACAGGATGTTCCACCTCGACATCCACCACAATCCCACCTTGCGACACAATGCAAGCCAACTCTTCTTCAATCTTATCTTGACCGTGCTGACAAGCAATTTTCCCAATAAACTGATGAGAATACAAGGACTGAGATAAAATGTAGCCTTTTGGCGTTGAAATCACATCATTGTCTGCCGCTCTCAATAAGGCAATATCCCCTACAATAATCTGACGACTCACACCAAATTGGCTGGCCAAAGCACTGGCTGAAATAGGCACCTGAGCCTGACTCAAAGACGCCATAATCTTTTGACGGCGCTCTGCTGCTTTCATAACCATTCTCCTTTCACGTTTCATGCTTTCATCATATCACAAATCCCTCCCATTTTTAAAGTCAGAAAAAAGCACCCTAGCACAAGCTAGAATGCTTCTTACACACTACACTTATTATAAAAGATTATTTACCTAAGTAGTATTCTTTTGTAACGTTCAATTTGTCGTCGAATTCGAAAACAAGTGGTGGGAAGTTAGGGATTTCAACGTCCATGATTTCGTCATCTGACAATTGTTTGATGTGTTTTACAAGGGCACGGATTGAGTTACCGTGTGCACCAACGAATACGTTTTTACCATCTTTAAGTGCTGGAGCGATTTTATCTTCCCAGAATGGAAGGGCACGTTCCAATGTCACTTTCAAGTTTTCAGCATCTGGAATAACAGTGTCGTCAAGGTTTGCGTAACGACGGTCAGTGTGTGCTGAGTATTTGTCATCTTTAGCCATAGCTGGTGGCAATACATCGTATGAACGACGCCAGATGTGAACTTGTTCGTCACCCCATTTTGCAGCAGCTTCAGCTTTGTTTTGGCCAGTCAAACCACCGTAGTGACGTTCGTTTAAGCGCCATGATTTTTCAACTGGAACCCAAAGTTGATCTGATGATTCAAGAGCAAGGTTAGTTGTTTTGATCGCACGTTTAAGAACTGATGTGAAAGCAAGGTCAAATTCGATTCCTGCTTCTTTGATCAATTTACCAGCGTCGATAGCTTGTTGTGTTCCTTCTTCTGTAAGATCTACATCTGCCCAACCAGTGAAAAGGTTAGCTTTGTTCCATTCAGATTGCCCGTGACGTGCAAACACTAATTTTACCATTAGATTTTATCTCCTTCTATAATGTATCGCGACCTAAACGCCGCTTACTTTTACTATTCTACCCAAAAAGAGGTAAAAAAGCTAGTGAAATTACTAATTTTATCTCAAGACGCTGACTTTTCTCAATCAAAGCACTGATTTTGTGACGGTCATGGTGCGCATAGCATTTAATGTAGCCAGCACTGTCACCCCAACATCGGCAAAAATAGCCAGCCACATATTTGCCAAACCAAATCCTGTCAACAAGAGAACGGCTAATTTCACACCGATTGAAAAGACGATATTTTCATGAGCGACGCGACGCGTGCGACGTGCAATAGCAATGACTTTGACTAATTTAGAAAGCTTGTCGTCCATAATGACCACATCAGCGGATTCAATGGCAACATCACTGCCCAAGCCTCCCATGGCAATACCGACATCTGCTCGAGCCAAGACTGGAGCGTCGTTGATGCCGTCACCGACAAAACCAACAGTCGCACGTTTTTGAGCAGTATTGAGATAGGTTTCAAGGCCTGTCACCTTGTCTGTCGGTAGCAATTCTGCCTGATAATCGGTGATGCCAAGTTCTGCAGCTACTTTTTCTGCCACTTCTTTGCGGTCCCCTGTCAGCATAACCAAACGCTTGATACCAAGTGATTGTAATTGTTCTAAGGCGGATTTTGTGTCTGGTTTGATGCAGTCTGAAATCACGATGTGCCCAGCGTATTGCCCATCAATAGCGACATGGACCACCGTACCAACCTTGCTGCACGTTTTCCATTTGGCACCCAAACTGTCCATGAATTTGGTATTACCGACAGCAACGGTATGCCCGTTGATATTTGCACTGACGCCATAGCCTGATTTTTCCGTGATATCCGTAATCCGACAATCATCTGCTTCTTTTTGATAGGCAGAACGAAGGGATTGGGCAATGGGATGATTTGAAAAACGTTCCACGTGGCTAGCTAAGTGCAACAACTCTTCTTCCTTGATGTCTTTTGGATGAAGGGCAGTTACCTCAAACACCCCCTCAGTCAGCGTCCCTGTCTTATCAAAAACCAGAGTATCGAGTGACGCCAAGGTTTCAAGGTAATTAGACCCTTTAATCAAAACGCCCACTTTGGAACTAGCACCGAGGCCGCCAAAAAAGCTAAGGGGAATGGAAATCACCAAGGCACAAGGACATGAAATGACTAAGAAGGTCAAAGCACGACTAAACCATTCTGGAAAATGAGCCATGAAATCACCTGAAAACAGGGGCGGTAACACCGCCAAAAGCAAAGCTGCAATCACGACTGTCGGTGTGTAAACCGCCGCAAAACGGGCCATAAAACGTTCGCTCTTAGACTTGTGCGCCGTCGAATCCTCTAACAATTCCAAAATTTTACTAAGAGTCGAATGCTCTACTGAGTGCAACACTTTGACACGGATGACACCTGTCATGTTAATCATACCAGATAGCACTTGGTCGCCCACCACCACTTCTTGGGGCAGGCTTTCTCCCGTCAAGGCTGACGTATCCACCGAAGATTCTCCCTCAATTAAAATCCCATCAATGGCGACTTTTTCCCCTGGGGAAATCGTGATAATCTGCCCCTCATGCAAGACCTTGGGGTCAACATCGACCAGCTTGCCCTCTTGTTCAAGATGAACCACATCAGGTTTCAAAGCCAGCAACTCGGCAATGGATTTTTCACTATTTCCTTCAGCAATGTGTTCAAAAAGTTCACCAATTTGGTAAAAAATCATGACAAAAACAGCTTCGGCAAACTCTGCTTCCTGCGTGATAAAACTAAGAAGAAAAGCACCTAGCGTTGCCAAGGATATGAGAAAATGCTCACTAAAGACCTTACCTTGACTGATTTTCACAACAGCTTTTTTCAAAACCGTATACCCCGCAATTAAATAAGGAACGGCGTACAAAATAGCTTGCATTTCTAAGGTTGGTTGATAGATCCGCACCACCACAACAACCAGTAAAAAGACAAGGATAGCTAGAACAATCTGCCTTAAGGATTTTTTATTCTTCTCTGACATCGGTATCCTCCTCATAATGCTCGATAACGGAATGTAAGACGTGACTGATATGGCTATCAGCCAAACGGTAAATTTGATGCTTACCTTCACGTCTAACAGCCACAATCTTAAGGTTTTTCAATAAAGTCAATTGATGGGAAATGGCTGATGGTGTCATCTCTAAAACTGCCGCTAAGTCTGTTGGTTTCCATTCTTTTTGGCTTAGTTGCCACAAGATTTTCAAGCGGGTTTCATTGCCCAAAGCCTTGAAAAAATTAGAAACCGTATCTAGCAACTCCCCCTCAAAATGCTCTATCATCTTTTCTCCTTTCTATTATTAACGTTTTTATATTTGAACACTTATTCAATCGTTCAATAATTTTTAGTATAACCTAAACGCTTTCGTTTTTCAAGTAAAAAACGCTAAAAGACCACTCTCAACACTCAGACACCTCAATATTCCTATTTGAAGAAATCAAAACGGCCTTGAAAGCTTTATAAGATCGCAAGGTTATTGGAAAACTGGTCTTTGATATGTATTTATCTTGAAAACGTTCGGGAAAATGACTTGCTTTCATTCTGATGAAATAGTAAAATGAAGATGGGTTGGAATGCCTTTTCAACCGTTATTACAACACTTGGAGGACTTTATGGTTTCTACTGCAACAAAAATCGGTGCTTTCGATTTTGACAACTGCCTCATGAATGCCGCTGGCGTTTACTGCATGACTCGTGAGGAATTAGCTGATATTGATGCTTCTGCTGCTGGCTCTTTTGTCACCAAGACAGGGACATTAAACGCACGCGCTGGTAACCCTGAACCACGCTACGTTGATACAAGCCTTGGCTCAATCAACTCAATGGGCTTGCCAAATCACGGTTTCCAATATTATTTGGACTTTGTGACTGAGCTCCAAAACACGCCAAATAGCAAGAATCACTTCTTATCACTTGTTGGTATGTCTGAAGAAGAAACACACACCATTTTAAAAGCCGTCCAAGACTCTGACTACCAAGGTTTGGTGGAATTAAACCTTTCTTGTCCAAACGTTCCAGGAAAACCTCAAATCGCTTATGATTTTGAAACAACTGAGAAACTCTTGAAGGACATTTTTGCTTATTTCACAAAACCACTTGGGGTGAAATTGCCTCCTTATTTTGATATTGCTCACTTTGACCGTGCTGCTGCGGTATTCAATCAATTCCCGTTGGCTTTTGTTAACTGCATCAATTCAATCGGTAACGGTTTGGTTATCGAAGATGAAACCGTTGTTATCAAGCCAAAACATGGTTTTGGTGGTATTGGTGGGGATTATATCAAACCAACAGCGCTTGCTAACGTACACGCCTTTTACCAACGCCTAAATCCTACTATTCCTATTATAGGGACAGGTGGGGTCAAGACTGGTCGCGATGCCTTTGAACACATCTTGTGCGGAGCTAGCATGGTTCAACTAGGAACTGTTTTACACCAAGAAGGTCCAGCCGTTTTTGAACGTATTACAAATGAATTAAAAGCCATTATGACTGAAAAAGGCTATGAAAGCCTTGATGATTTCCGTGGCAAGTTACAGTATTTGGACTAACCAAATCATAAAAAAATGCCGCCCTAGAAATAGGGTGGCATTTTTAGTCTTAAAATGACGCTTACCAATCATTCCAAAAATCATCATCGTCATCATTGTTGAGTGTCTTTTCATCGTCCTTATCGTCTTTTTTATTCTTAGGAGCGATGATATTGCCGTCCTTATCCACTTTTGGTTTTAGGACGTAACTATAAGCAATCAACAAAAGAACCTTGATAATTGAAAAAATAGCTAAAACAATAATGATAAATAACAGCGTTTCCTTCATGTTATCAACTCTTCTCTCTAATCCTTTTAGGCAAAGCCAAAAGATGTTTCAACTGATTATAACACAAGTTACCCACATTTTAAACTGTAACCACCTGCTTCATCTTCTATGGTGGTTTTGTGCTAGGCAGTTTGGGCATTCTATGATACACTATAACTTGAGGGTGGTTTCATTCCTGTATTCATGGGCGATTAGACAAATTTTAGCTCAGGATATGTGGACGCATACCATTCGACATACGAGATAACAAACGTGTAAGGCTGAACCACGTAAAAAGCTGAAAATAGAAGATAATCATGAAAAAGCTTAGTGTAATCGGGATGACTTTATTGTCTATTGTGACCCTTAGTGCTTGTGCCACCTCGTCAAACAACTCAAGCAGCAAAAGCAAGACGGAAAATTCGTATCCTTTAGAACGTTATGCTTCTTCTAGCGAAACAGAATTACCTCAAAAGACCACGGCTTATTCAGACGAGGCCTATGTATCATTTCCGTATAGCGTTCAAGCCGATAAAAAAAAATACCTATACTTTTAAGAGTATTACCAAAGTCAAAGGAAATAGCGATGAGGACAATATCCTCTTGGTTGATATCAGTTTCACCAACAATGAAGAAACAGCAACAACACCTTATATGGGATTTGCTGTTGATTGGGACTTGCAACAAACTAACGACAACAAAAATGAGAGTCTTTCTCCTGTTGACCTCAAGGAAGTCCACACCGATGCCAACCAAGAACTCGTGGACAACGCTAATAAAGAAGTCAATCCAGGCGAAACCGTTGACGCCATTGTCGGCTACCGTCTAGCCAACAACACTGAAGACGTTGGCTTTATCCTACGTTCTACCATTTCAAGAGACAACCACAAAGGCTTCGCTTGGTCAAACCAGTAATTTCTCATCACATTATCCTTTATGGCAATAGCCATAAGGGATTTTTTTAACGCAAAAAAGCACCTAGAAGCTCATCTTGGTGCTATCGTCTGATGACTAAAAAAGAGTCTTGCAACACTCAACAAAGGTTGATGGGACAAGGCTCTTTTTCTGCGTTGATTATTTTACAGCGTCTTTAAGTGCTTTACCAGCTTTAAATGCAGGAACTTTTGAAGCTGAAATTTCAATTTCTTCACCAGTTTGTGGGTTACGACCTTTACGAGCTGCACGTTCGCGAACTTCAAAGTTACCAAAACCGATTAATTGAACTTTTTCGCCTTCAGCAAGGAAGCTTTCAATTGCTGAGAATACTGCATCTACAGCTGCTGCTGAATCTTTTTTAGTAAGCTCAGTTGCTTCTGCAACTTTAGCGATTAAATCTTGTTTGTTAGCCATTTAACAAATCCTCCAATTAATTTCTAAGCGTTAACACTTTAACACGTTCTATCATACCCAAAAATCCCCATGAGGTCAAGTATTTAGCGCTATTTAACGGCTTTTCTTGTAAATGTCAAAATTGAATTGGTCCCCAACCAAATCGACTGTTGTTGCCTTCAAATAAATGTCCGCATCGTTCTTCAAATTTTGGATATTGATGTTGATGGCTGACTCATCAGGAAGCACTTCAACAAAGTAAGGCAGCTTATAACTTGACGCAATGTATTTTAAGATTTCAGATTTTGGTAACGAAAGGGTTCCGACTGAGAATGAGGTAACTTTTAACTGAATAGCACCTGAATTTAAGCGGCTAGGTTGGAAGTAGATGTACAAGGGCACTTCATAACCCAGCAAGGTGTATTTCCCTTCAAACATGATTTCAGACGATGTAGCATAGACATTATAAGACATTTTTTTGGTCTGATAATCCTTCAGGTAAGCTGCCACGGTGTCGTTAAGCTGCTCTATGTTGGTTGAGAACGTCCCAACCTTGATACTCTTTTTTTGGTTGTTGCTGATGTTTTCGGTGGCAGGCTCTCTGACTTGCAACAAACGACTTGCCACCACACCAACAAAAGCGAGGTTCATGGCTAAAATAAGGAGAAATCCCCATTTCCACCAGTTAGTTTTTCGTCCAGTCTTTTTTTGTTTCACTTATCTTCTCCATTACTGCATCTGACATGATTTGGTAGCCGATATTATTGGGATGGAAATGGTCGCCACTAAACAAGGCATCGTTGATGACGGTTGTTTGGTCACCTGAGGTAGATACAATGCTCTCTTCACCATTGACGCCCTTATAGAGCAAATCATTGATTGGCACAAAGTAAACCTTGTCATACTCTTTGGTAACGTCTTCTGTGGCGGTATTCCAATTGTCCACAATGTCTTGCATTTCCGTCATATCAGGAAAATTCAAATAAAAAGGATTGTAAATACCTAGAATATAAATCGGCAAGTTGGGGTTATCTGTTCTTGCAAGATCAATAATCTGACGGAGGCGTTTTTGGTAATCCTTGGACGATTCGGTGAAAGAAGACACCGACAAATTAGCCAAATTCTTGCGAATCACAGCCATCACGTCATTGCCTCCGACAGTTAAGGTCATCAGATTGGCTTTGGCAAGAGCTTCTTGAATGTCTGTTTGTTCCTGCATGCGTTTTAAAATCTGATTGCTGGTATTGCCAGACACCCCATAATTGCTGTAATGAACATCGTAATGATATTTATCGGTCAAGTCCTGAGAAAGCAAGGGCACAAAGCCACCTTGATTGGTACTATCGCCAACCCCTTGGGTCAAGGAATCACCGATGGCAACATAGTTAAAGGACTTAGCCTTGGTAGTCGCAATGTCCTTGTGGCTTATCTCTGAAGCAGATTTTGGAATGAGTAAGGAAAAAAGCCCACCGAACAGAAGAAGGGCTGCTAAAAAGAACGCAAACCCTACCATTATCTGTTTGAATTTATTCATAACGCACCATCACCGCAAAGGCATTTTCGCCTGTATGAGTTTGGATAATTGACCCCGTTTCAAGAACGGTGATTGGCGCTCCTAGAACTTCTAGTTTTTCTTTAAAGCCATTCGCCATGTCAGCCGTTCCACAGTAAGAAATCCCAATTTCAGCGACTTTTTTGTTCTTAGCTGTTTCAATAAAACCATCCAACCATTTGTTAAAGGTTTTCAAGCCACGCCCTTTGACAATAGGATTGAGTTCGCTGTGAGCCATTTCCATAACGACTTTGATATTAAGCAGTGAGCTGAGCAAGCCTGTCACACGACCGATACGGCCACCCTTAACAAGATTTTCAAGGGTTGATACACCGATAAAGAGTTCTGATTTTTTACGAACTTCTTCGATTTTTGCCACGACTTCTGACAAGCTCGCACCTTCTTGCGCTAATTTGGCAGCTTGAACCACTTGGAAGGTTTGGCATTGGTCAGTAAAGGTCGAATCAATGACCGTCACATTCGCACCTGATAAGTTAGCACCTTGGCGGGCCGCTTCTACTGTTCCTGACAAGGTATGAGCGATGTGAATCGATACAATGTGTTCAGCGCCCTCTTTCATCAGTTTTTCATAAGCTTCTGCAAAAATGCCGACAGGTGGTTGGCTGGTCTTTGGCAAATCACGGCTATGACGCATCATGTTCAAGAATTTGCCTTCTTCTTTTAAGTCATTGTCTGAATAAACCACACCGTCAATCATCACTGACAAAGGGATAACGGTAATATCATACTTCGTGATCAACTCAGGTTCTATCGTTAAAGACGAATCTGTAACAATTTTAATTTTACTCATATTTTATCCTATCATTACTTCTGTTCTAGTTTTTACTCCAATGCTATTATACCAAATTTTTCAAGACTTCGGGGATTTTTTCTAACGTGAAAATGAGAAATCTTTGAAAAGAAAGCTACTCTGTTCCACTTTTGTGCTAAGCGTCTAATGTTTTAATAATTCTCGGGCTTGTTGGCGGGCCAAATCCGTCACGTCATTGCCTGCTAACATTTTAGCAATTTCTTCCACACGTTGGTCTTGCGTGAGCAAACGAACCGTTGACACGGTTTTATGCTCATCACTCCGTTTTTCAATGTAGAACTGGTAATCAGCAATAGCCACCACTTGTGGCAAGTGAGAAATAGCAAGAACCTGACCATGACTGCCAATTTTGTGAATTTTTTGGGCAATAGCTTGGGCAACACGACCTGACACCCCTGTATCCACCTCATCAAAAACAATACTGGTCTTGTCCTCTTTGCGTGAAAATGCTGATTTGATAGCCAGCATCAAGCGCGATAATTCCCCTCCAGATGCCACTTTAACCAGCGGCTTAAAGCCTTCACCAGGGTTAGTGGAAATGTAAAACTCAACGTTTTCATTACCTTCACGATTGAATTTTCCCTTGCTAAATTGCACTTGGAAGTCTGCCTTTTCCATGTACAAATCAGCCAGTTCTTGCTTGATTTCACTTTCTAGAGTTTTAGCAAGAGCATGGCGTTCTTGGCTGAGGTTGTCAGCTGCCGAGATAAGCTCTTTTTCCAATTGTTTCAAGGTCTTTTCCATATCATCGGAAAATTCGTCATTGCCCGTCAACAGATTGTATTCTTTGGTGATATTATCGTAATATTCCAAAACGTCATCGACACTGCCACCGTATTTTCGGGTAATGCTGTTAATGACTTCCAAACGAGCCTCGATTTGCTGCAATTGCCCGGCATCAAAATCCAAATTCTCAATCACATCCCCTAATTGTTTGGTGATTTCTTCCAAAATGTAGTAGGCTTCTGATAGATTGGTGGACATTTCCTTGTAGTCACGGTCAAATTCTTCCAAGGACATCATGTCATTCATGGCAGAGCGGATATTGGACAAGCTTGAAAATTCTTCGTTATCCAGCATGACATAGGCATTCATCAACGTATCTGCAATGTGCTTGTGATTTAACAATTTATCGCGGTTTTGATGGAGTTTTTTGTCCTCACCTGATCGAAGGGCAGCTGCTTCAATTTCCGCCATTTGAAAGGCAAGCATCTCAATACGAGCCTTGTGTTCTTGCTCGTTTTTTTGTTTGGTCAATACCCGTTGACGCAATTGACGGTAGTCTTCAAAAAGGGATTGGTAATGTTTTTTGACTTCCCAAAAAGCCTTGTCACCAAATTCGTCCAGCATCTTAATATGGCGATTTGGCTTCATTAATTCTTCTTGGTCGTGCTGACCGTGGATATCCACCAGATATTGCCCCACAGCTCGCAAGGTAGCTAGGTTGACCAATTGCCCATTGATGCGACCGATTGAACGACCATTTTGCAAAATATCACGGCGAATAATCAATTCCTCACTGGCGTCAATGCCATTATCTTCCAAAATGGTCATCAGCGCAGCATTTTTCCCAACTGAAAAGAGCCCTTCAATTTCGGCTTTGGTCGCTCCATGACGAATCACATCAAGGCTGGCACGCGCCCCTAGCATCAGATTCATGGCGTCAATAATAATGGACTTACCAGCCCCTGTTTCCCCTGTCAACACCGTCATTCCATTATCAAAAGTCAGGGAAATTTCCTCGATAATGGCGAAATTTTTAATGGACATTTCTAAAAGCATGGGAAAAACCTCTCTTAATGGCTACTTGTCATCCATTGGTGCACTTCATGGCGAATGTCCTTGGCAGCGTCAGCGCTTTTTGCCAACACCAACAAGCTATCGTCATCTGCAATCACACTCAAAATACGGTCCTTGAAATCTTCCAACAAGAAACGTTTAATCAGGCGGCTATTTCCTGGAACCACGTCCAAATTGAGGAAGGCCTCTAAACCTGGTGTTTCTTCTGAAATCGACAAAACGGTGCTCTTAATGGGGACAGAGGGCTGACCGACTTTTTGGGCTTTATCTATTGAAAAGCCGTAGATATAAGTCCCTTCAGATGATGGCACCTTGATAATGCCAATCTCATTCATGTCCCTAGACACCGTTGCCTGGGTCAAGGTCAAGCCTCTTTCCTCTAGCAATTTCAGTAAGTCGTGTTGGGTTTCAATGGCATTTTCTGAAACCATTTTCTTGATTAGTTCTAAACGTTCACTCTTTTTCATCTTTAAATTCCTTGTGTGCTTTTTCTACGATTTCTGGAATCTGTGCTGCCACTTGGCTTTGAGGGTCAGCAGATTTTTCCAAATGGGCCAAAAATTCGATATTGCCATGGCCACCTTGGATTGGTGAAAAATCAAGTCCCTTAACGCTAAAGCCATCAGCCAAAGCAAAGGCAGTCACCTGCTCTAAAACCTTTTGATGAACAGCCTTATCGCGAATGATGCCATTTTTTCCAATTTGCTCGCGGCCTGCTTCAAATTGCGGCTTAATCAGCGCAACCACTTGGCCTTGGTCTGCCAAAATAGCGTGTAGAGCTGGCAAAATGAGTTTGAGGGAGATAAAACTAACGTCAATGCTGGCAAATGTCGGCTGCCCTTCTGTAAAATCAGCTAACTGAGCGTAGCGGAAATTGTATTGCTCCATGCTCCGCACACGCGCATCCTGACGTAATTTCCAGACCAATTGGTTGGTACCGACATCAACAGCGTAAACCAGTTTGGCACCGTTTTGCAGCATCACATCGGTAAAGCCACCTGTTGAGGCACCGATATCAATCGTAGTCTGACCGTCCACAGACAGGCCAAAAACCTGCAAAGCCTTCTCCAATTTCAAACCACCACGGCTAACGTATTTGAGCTTTTCGCCTTTGAGTTTGAGTTCGGTTCCAGCGTCGATTTTTTCACCAGGTTTGTCATAACGTTCTCCGTTAATCACATTGACCACAAGACCCGCCATCACCCCACGTTTGGCTTGCTCACGGGTATCAAAAAGCCCTTGTTTATAGGCTAGTACGTCCACTCTTTCCTTAGGCATTTAGTCGTAACCTTTCTATCATTTCAGTGATTTTTTCAGTGTGAAACGCTTGCGTTTCTGCTAGTTTTTGGAAAATGGCTAGCGCTTGGTCGATGGATTGATTTAAGACATCGTACGACTGTTCTAAACCAAGCAAACTTGGATAAGTAGCCTTGTCAGCTAAGAGGTCTTTTTTAGGGGTTTTGCCGATTTCGTCAAAGGTCGCTGTCACATCTAAAATGTCATCACGCACTTGAAAAGCCAGTCCAATCAAGGCACCCGCTTCATGCAAACGAACCAAGTCTACTTCTGATACATTGGCAACAATCCCAGCTGCCACAATCGGAAAAGTCAACAATTTCCCTGTTTTATTGGCATGAATGGCCTGCAATTCTGTTAATTCCAGTTGACGTTCTTCGCCTTCCATATCCAGCATTTGCCCACCAACCATGCCATAGGTTCCAGATGCTTGGGACAATTCTGCTATCAATTGCACCTTAATCTTATCAGCCAGATCTGCGTTTGCCACCAACCCAAACGGGTCTAAAAAGAGACTATCTCCTGCTAAAATGGCTGTCGCTTCGCCAAATTTTTTGTGGTTAGTCAAACGCCCACGGCGGTAATCATCATCGTCCATGGCTGGCAAATCATCGTGAATCAAACTTCCCGTGTGAATCATCTCCAAAGCCGCTGCCACGTCAAAATGCCCCTCGGTCAAATCCATGCCAAAACCTTCCAACATTTCCAAAAACAGAAGCGGTCGAATGCGTTTGCCACCAGACTCCACCGAGTACAAAATAGAGGCAATTAAATCCTCTGAAACCTGAGGTTTTTGGCTATAATAACGGTAGATAGCCTGATTGATTTCCTTTATTTTATCCATTAGGCATCCATTTCCGTCTCTGTTCCGTCAGCTTGCATGACTTTGACAAGCGTTTTTTCCGCAGAATCCAGCGTTTTTTGCAATTCTTTTGACAAAATCATGCCTTGCTGGAAGGCCTCGATCGCATCTTCCAAAGCCACATCACCATTTTCAAGCTTGGTCACAATGGCTTCTAATTCCTGTAAATTTTCCTCAAATGTTTTCTTTTTTGGCATTTTTTACCTCCACTTCAAGTTGCCCATCTTTTAATTGAACGCTCAATTGCTCTCCTTTTGCTACTTCAGTGACGCTAGAGATCACCTTATCTCCCTTTTGCACCATGGCATAACCTCTTGCAATAATACGACTCGTATCCAAGGACAACAAAGCGTCTTGGGCTTTTTCAAATCGTGCCAATTGGCTTTCGTACTGGCTAGTCACCTGCGAGGTCAATAGACGTTTGAGGGCCTCAATTCGCTCCTTATAGCGTCTGATATTGCGCTCCAAATCTACGGCCAAAAGGCGTTGGTTAAGCAATTGTTGGGCTTGACTGGCTTGTTGAACCTGCTGTTCCACGGTGCTTTTTAACCGCGAGGTCAAATGGTCACATTTCTGGGCATAACCATCATACAAACGCTCAGGCTGTCTGAAAATCACCGATTTGGCCAACTTACCCAAACGTTCTTGATCTCTTTTAATCACTCGCAAACCAGCTTGATAAGCCCTGTTTTGTCGCTCAGAAATCCATGAAATAATGTCTGTCTTTGTCACAGGTGTCGCCAATTCTGCCGCTGCCGTTGGAGTAGCAGCCCTGCGGTCAGCCACAAAATCCGCCAAGGTGGTATCGGTTTCATGCCCCACGCTTGAAATCACAGGAAGGCGAGATTCAAAAATGGCCTGCACCACAACTTCTTCATTGAAAGCCCACAGGTCCTCAATCGAGCCGCCGCCACGACCGACAATCAGTAGGTCCAGGTCCTCACGTTCATTGGCTAAGGCGATATTAGCAGCCACTTCCTGACTAGCTCCCTCACCTTGCACCTTGGTTGGGAAAAGCAAAATCTCCACCCCAGGAAAACGGCGAGATACAGTGGTAATAATATCACGAATAACGGCTCCACTTGGGCTAGTCACCACACCAATTTTCTTGACAAATTGTGGTAAGGGTTGTTTATGACGCTCGTCAAAATACCCCGCCTCAGTCAATTTTTTCTTCAATTGCTCAAACTGAATAGCCAAGGCACCAATACCATCTGGCTCCGCTTTCTCAATGATAATCGAATACGAACCGCTTGGTTCATAAATTTGGACACGGCCAACAACGTTGATTTTCATGCCTTCTTCCAGCTCAAAATCAAGTTTTTTAAAAGTGCCTGCCCACATGGTGGCCTGAATGACCGCTTGCTCATCTTTTAAAGAAAAATATTGGTGATTGGGACGACGACGAAAATTGGATACCTGACCAGTCAAATACACCCGCTCCAAATAAGGGTCGCGGTCAAATTTTAATTTAAGGTATTTGGTCAAACTTGACACACTTAAATAATCTGACATAGTAGGCTCCTTTCTGTTCTCTTGTTACCTGATATAAATATGGCATATCATTACAATTATAGCAAAAAATAGCGCAAAATGGCAGACGGAATCTCCTAGTCTGTCCAAACAAAAAGCACCACAGAGCGCTTTTCAGATTATAATTCGGAATACTTTTTCATCACGCGCGGAATATCGGCACTAATGCTTGTCGGAAGAACAACATAGGCATCCGCACTCAATTTATCCGCTATGGCTGAGTGGAGATAAGTCGCCGCTGCCACCGTATCAAAGAGATTATCAGATAATTGTGCCACAAATCCTGCAATCATGCCGCACAAAGTATCCCCCATACCTCCAGTTGCTTGGTAGGGGCCTCCAACCGTCAATTCACCAATACGTTTACCTTGAATGACCTTAGTCTGATGGCTTTTAGCCACTAAAATGGTTGAGGCTGGGAAAGCTTGCAGGGCTTTTCGGGTATTGGGCAAGGTTTGTTTGGCAATGGGAATACCTGATAAGCGTTCCCACTCTTTTTGGTGCGGCGTTAAGATTAGATTTGGCGTCTTAAATTGACGAAAATTGGGCAAAGCAAGGAGATTTAAGGCGGAACCGTCAACAATCAAAATTTGGCGTTTGGCAACCTTATCCAAAACCGTTTTGAAAACCTTTTGGGCTTTAAAGCTTTTACCCAAACCAGGACCAATCAAAATCACATCAGCTTGTTCAATGCTGGTTTGCAAAAGTTCGGTATCCACAGCATCAAAAGCCATGGCTTCTGGCAAGTGGCTATGCAAGGCAGCGATATTGTCACGCTCGGTCGCCACAGTCACCAAACCCGCTCCGCTATTGACCGTAGCAAGAGCCGACATGATAATAGCACCACCATAAGGATAAAAACCACCGATCAAAAGCACATGACCGTAGGTTCCTTTATAAGAATGACTGACACGTTTGGTAATAACTTTTTTAACTAAATGTTCATTGATAATCATAAACTCACACTTCTAAGGGCTGATTGATAGGTTTGTTCCATCAGCATGGTTATGGTCATTGGGCCAACCCCACCAGGAACAGGGGTGATTAGACTGGCTATTGGTTCAACCTCTTCAAAATCAACATCACCAATAAGTCTGCCATCAACATCACGATTCATGCCAACATCAATGACTACGGCACCTTCTTTGACAAAGTCAGCCGTCACAAAATGACCTTGGCCGATAGCGACAATTAAAATATCCGCTTGCTTGGTGACTTTTGCCAAATCGCGTGTCCGCGAATGCGCCAAGGTTACCGTTGCATTTTTTTCCAGCAGGAGTTGTGCCATAGGCTTACCAACGATATTGGAACGGCCAATGATAACAGCCGTTTTGCCCTCTAACGCCACTTCGTACTCACGCAACAATTCCATGATACCAGCTGGGGTACAAGGCACCATGACAGGACGCCCACTCCAAAGGTGACCAGTATTCATAGGATGAAACCCATCCACATCTTTTTTAGGGTCAATGGCTAAAATGACACGCTTGTCATTGATATGCTTTGGCAAAGGCAATTGCACCAAAATTCCATGAAAACGCTCGTCCTTATTGTATTTTTCAATAACTTGAATCAGCTCTTCTTCGCTGATAGATTCTGACAAACGAACCGTTTCACTCAAAAAGCCGACCTTTTTAGCAAAGCGCTCCTTATTTCGCACATAGACTTGGCTGGCAGGGTTGTCCCCCACTAAAATAACCACCAATCCAGGCACTAGACCTGATTCAGCTTTTAAACGTTCCACTTTTTCCTGCAAGGCCGCTTGCTTTTTTGCCGCTAGGGCTTTGCCATCAATTATCTTTGCCATACCATTCCCCCTTTTTATTATTACCCTCTATTATACCAAAAAAATCGATTATAAAAGTGTGTATTTTCAGAATATTTCTCCATAAAAAAACGTGCTCCAAAGAGCAAGTCCTTATTTTAAATGAGCGGGTTTGTGCATTTCTTCTTTGATAGGGCACGAACACTCACAATCTCCGCAAGCCCCCTTACTTTTAAAGAGGCGTCGAATGCCAAAAAACGTCGCTACTGCAATCAATGCTGCAATAATAAAAGTTACCATATTATTTCCCCACTGTTTCTAAATCATCCAAATGAATCACTGGCGTGTCTGCTGTTTTTGGTTTTCTGACGATGAAGTAAATTATGCCAAGGCACAACAGAACCGCGATAACTGTCCACACTGTAATTGGCTCACCGTACAAGCAGACCAAACCAAATTGATAAACCACCAAGCTAATCACATAAGCCAAACCTGTTTGAAATCCAATGGTGCCCAAAGTCCATTTCAAATCACCCATTTCACGTTTAATGGCACCAATAGCCGCAAAACATGGGGCACAAAGCAGATTGAAAATCAAGAAAGAATAAGCTGCTAAGCTACTATAATCCAATTGCAAGGCTGTTTCAAGGCCACTAACGTCGCTGCTGTGGTACAAGATACCAAATGTGGCAACCACTGTTTCTTTGGCTGCTAGACCAGTTACAGCTGCCACCGCTGCTTTCCAATTGCCAAAACCAAGTGGTTGGAAAATCCAAGCAAAGAGTTGCCCAAAATGCGCCAAAATAGAAGAATCTGTATCAACGGCATGAAGAGAGAAGTCATAAGAAGACATAAACCAAATAATAACCGTCAAACTGAAAATGAATGTCCCAGCACGTTTTACAAAACTCAAGGCTTTCCCAAAGGCATAGCGAAGAACCGTTCCCATTTTTGGCAAGTGGTAGGCTGGTAATTCCATGATGAAAGGACTCACGTAACTGCCAAGCATAGTTGTTTTCTTCAAAACAATCCCTGATAAAATAATGGTTAGAAAGCCGATGAAATAGGTCGAGGGCGCTACAAATGGATTGTCAGGGAAAAAGACGCCTGAAATCAAGGCAATGATTTCTAGCTTAGCCGAACAAGGCATGAAGGTCGCCGTCATAATGGTAATGCGGCGGTCACGCTCATTTTCAATCGTTCGGCTCGACATGATGGCTGGCACCCCGCATCCCGTCGCAATTAGCATGGGAATAAAGGATTTTCCAGACAAGCCAAAACGCCTAAAAATACGGTCCATGACAAAGGCAATCCGACTCATGTACCCAATATCTTCCAAGACACCAAGGCAGACAAAGAGCACGAAAATTTGCGGCAAAAAGCCAAGAACCGTTCCCACTCCAGCGATGATACCGTCAATAATCAAAGATTTTAACCAATCAGCCACCTGCCAACTTGTCAACAGAGAATCCGCCAAACTTGGAATCCAGTCACCAAACAAGGTGTCATTGACCCAATCTGTCCACATGGTCCCCACCGTCTGAATCGAGAGGAAATAAACCAAAAACATCACCAAAGCAAAGATTGGCAAGGCAAGAATACGGTTCGTCACAATGCGGTCAATACGGTCAGACAGCGTTGTGCTGAAGCTGTTATCGTGGTGCTGAGCCATTTGGGTCACACGTTCGATAAAGGCATAGCGTTCGTTGATGACGATTGATTCCGAATCTTCCGTGAAAATTTCCTCAGTGATTTTGATCACGTCATCGATTTCTTTCTGCTGAAACTCCGATAAAGTCACCTCGGTTTGCACCAAAGCGTCGCGTTCAAAGAGCTTAATGGCAAAAAAACGCATGGCACATTCTGGGACGCTATTGCCTAAAATATCCACAATCTGTTGAATAGCTGCCTCAAATTTATCGCTGTACACAGGGTATTGCACCGTATCCACAGTTGCTCGAGTGGTGTGTGCTGCCTTTTTCAAAACCTTATCCACACCTTGGTTTTTAATAGCGCTGGTCGAAACGACAGGAACACCTAGTTGATAAGACAACTTATCCACACTAATCTCTTTCCCTTGAGCTTTTAGCACGT
Source organism: Streptococcus sp. UBA3373 (assembly GCF_002360305.1). Taxonomy (NCBI): domain Bacteria; kingdom Bacillati; phylum Bacillota; class Bacilli; order Lactobacillales; family Streptococcaceae; genus Streptococcus; species Streptococcus sp. UBA3373. The sequence continues at coordinate 22,699 of NZ_DEQF01000002.1, forward strand.
CGCTCATGTTCAAGGCCAATGTTACAGGGATACCCGTTTCAATCAACTGAGTGGTCAAATAAAGATTGCGTTCAAGATTTGTGGCATCTACCACATTTAAAATGCTGTCAGCACGGTTGCTCAACAAATAATCTCTGGCAACTTTTTCCTCAGGCGTATAAGGCGACATGGAATAAATACCAGGCAAATCTTGAACTTGCCAGTTTTGGTTGAGCCTGGCTGTCCCACTCTTACGCTCAACCGTCACTCCAGGCCAATTTCCCACGCGCTGATTGGTTCCTGTCAAAATGTTAAACAGACTGGTTTTCCCGCTATTGGGATTTCCGATTAAAGCAATTTCTGTCATTTGTCCTCCTCTCCCTCGATTTTCACCACACTAATCATCTGCGCTTCAGACTTGCGCAAGGTCAATTCATACCCACGTAAACGAATTTCAATCGGGTCACCTAGCGGAGCGACTTTACGAAGGTAAACTTTGGTATGACGCGTCAGTCCCATATCCATAAGACGCCGTTTGGTTTCATTTACCGCATAAATGCCTTCGATATAAGCGAATTCGCCAACCTTCAAATTCGACAAAGGCATGACTTCCTTGTCACCTTCTTCGGTAACATCAATGTGTTTTAAAATGGATTGATCAAAGGCCAAACGACTCGATTTTAGCATGACAATAGCACTTGTAGATGTCTTAGACACCAATCGAATGGGACTGCTCACCTTTAACCCCAAGTGCGATAAATGCCGCACACTATCATCTGGTAAATCTATGCTCGCAACGGTGTAGGGAATCCCCACCTTTGCATTTTGCAAAATCATATCTAAAACCTCCCTACCAGGTAAGAAAATCTCCTGTTATAAGGCTTTATTATAGCACAAAAACCGACCCAATTTAGCCGATTTGCCATATTTTCCAACCTATAACAAAAATGAGAATTATTCTAATTATCACAAAAAAATCATAGAAAGGAACGGCTAAAGGCCAACCCATTTCTATGATTTCAATGCTTTGTTTACAAGACCTTACTTAAAAAGTCTTTTGTTCGTTCTTCTTTGGTGTGTTCAAAGACTTCTTCTGGCGTTCCTTGTTCCACGATAACACCGCCGTCCATGAAAATTACACGGTCAGCCACTTCACGGGCAAAGCCCATTTCGTGTGTCACGATAGCCATTGTCATCCCTGATTTGGCAAGGTTTTGCATAACCCCAAGTACTTCTCCAACCATTTCAGGATCAAGGGCTGATGTGGGTTCGTCAAACAACAAAACGTCAGGATCCATAGCTAAGCCACGCGCAATCGCGATACGTTGTTGTTGCCCACCTGAAAGGCTATTTGGATAAGCGTCTGCCTTATCACGAAGCCCGACCTTTTCAAGCAATTCATAAGCCTTAGCTTCTGCTTGGGCTTGCGGAATTCCTTTTGTTTTGATAGGCGACAAGGTAATGTTTTCTAAAACCGTCATATTTGGGAAAAGGTTAAATTGTTGGAAAACCATACCCATTTTTTCACGCATTTTAAAAATATCATTTTTCTTGTCTGTAATATCTACCCCTTCAAAGGTAATCACACCCTTAGTTGGTGTTTCCAATAAATTCATGGTACGAAGGAAGGTTGATTTTCCTGAACCTGACGGTCCGATAATAACCACCACTTCTCCCGCGTGAATATCGAGGTCGATTCCTTTTAATACTTCATTTTTTCCGAAATATTTATGAAGTCCTTTGATTGAAATAATTGTTTTTGACATTAGTTACGAGCTCCATTTCCCATACGTTTTTCCAGTTGTTTCAATAAGAAAGACAAGACTGTGGTTACCATCAAGTAGTAAAATGCCGCAAAAAGAAGTGGCGTTACAGGTAGATAAGTGGCGGTCACGACTGATTGTGCCCCACTCCACAATTCCATAACCCCGATGGTTTGCAAGAGGGAACTGTCTTTGATAATGGTAATAAATTCATTCCCCAAGGCTGGCAAAATGTTTTTCAAAGCCTGTGGTAAAATGACGTAACGCATGGCATTGACGGGACGAATTCCAAGCGAATACGCCGCTTCCAACTGCCCCTTAGGCACTGCCTCAATCCCTGCACGCACAATCTCAGAAATATAAGCACCGCTATTTAAAGAAATGATAATAATACCAGGTAATAGACGTGAAAAATCAAGGTTCAAAACCCCAAATCCAATAATAGGGGCATTGTTAAAATGCATCCAAGCAAATGAAATCATAATCTGAACGACCATGGGTGTCCCACGGAAAACCCAGACATAAAAACTCGTAATCGCGTTTAAAATCTTGCTATTTGTTCGTTTAGCCAGAGCAACTAAAATACCAATAATGGTCCCAAAAAAGACGACGCAAGCCGAAATCATAATGGTCACAAGGACACCATAGTTAAAATAAGACCAATATTCTGGTAAAAATGAAAAGTTCATTTATTTCTCCTATCACTAATAATCAACTAATTATAACATTCTTTGAATAAAAATACAACAACACAAAGACGTGCTTACCTTACTTTTTTTCAGCAAAAAAGGAGCGTCGTAACAACCCCTTTATGTCAGAGCATCAAAACGAAAAAGGTTGCTTTTTAAAACAACCCCCGTTTGACTTTTTAAATGATCGCTATTTTAGTAAAGAAGATCGTAGATTTCCATTGCGATAAGGTCGATGCTATCAAATGAGTAAAACTCACGCGCTTCAACATCACGCAAAGTGAAAACAGGACCATTTTCAGAGTCATTGCTAAATGACACTTCTGCCACAACGACACCATCACGTTCAAAATTACGTTTTAGATTGCTACTATCAGTTGTCATCAATTCCAAACGGTTGATAATTCTCACCAAATGTGATTCCATGTTTTTTTCTCCTATTTGTTTATTGTCTTTTCTATTTTAACATAATTTTTCCTAAACAAACACTCTTAGGAGGGTATTTTCTTATATTTATGGTTCAATTAAGAAATGACCTTGAGCGATTGGTACATAATTGCCTTGATAGAATGCATACGGTTTTCTGCTTCTTGGAAAATGATCGGGCTAAATTGTTGAAAAACAGCATCTGTGATTTCCAGTTCGGCCAAGCCGTATTTTTGGTAAATCTCCTGACCAATCTCGGTATTAAGGTCATGAAAAGCTGGCAGACAGTGCATGACAATCACATTTGGATTTTCCGTTTTGGCTAACAAGTCCGCGTTAATCTGATAAGGTAACAACAGGTCAATCCGTTCTTTAAAGTCAACCGCTTCTCCCATAGATACCCAAACATCGGTGTAGAGCATATCCACACCTTTAACAGCAGCAAGGTCATAGGTGATCGTGATTGTCGCACCATTATTGTATTGCTGCGCCAAAGCAACAATCTCTGCTTTTGGCTGCAAACTCTCTGGAGCGATGATGGTCACATGAATTCCCAAAATAGCTGAGGTAACCAGCAAGGAATTCGCCATATTATTGCGTCCATCACCGACATAAGCAATGCTTAAACCGTCCAAACTGCCAAAAACTTCCTTTAAAGTCATAAAATCTGCAATCATTTGGGTCGGGTGCCAAGTGTCTGTCAACCCATTCCACACAGGCACGCCCGAATGCTCTGCCAAGGCCTCCACATCTTCTTGCTTAAAACCACGGTATTCAATCCCATCAAACATAGACCCCAGAACTTTTGCCGTATCAATGACGGATTCTTTCTTGCCCAGCTGAATCTCGTCACTACCAAGATAAGTGACATTCATGCCCAAATCTTGCCCTGCCACCGTGAAAGCCGAACGC
>NZ_DEQF01000026.1:0-7119 GCF_002360305.1 Streptococcus sp. UBA3373
TTTTTTTGACTAAACAATATCAAATTTCAGCTGGCCTTTGGCAACCCCGATTTTTAGAGTATCACCATTTGCTAATTCGTCTGATAAGATGAGTTCTGATAGCTTATCTTCCACCTTGTCTTGCAAGGTTCGGCGGAGCGGACGTGCTCCCATTTCAGGGTCATAACCCAATTCAGCCAAATATTTAAGGGCTGATGGTTGGAATTTCAAGGTCACACCTTTTTCAGCCAGAGTTGCAATCAATGGTTTCACCATGATTTTCACAACTTCACGCATATTGTCTTGCGTCAAGCTATGGAAGACCACTTTTTCATCAATACGGTTGATAAATTCAGGACGGTAAGTTTTTTTGAGCTCTTCCATGATGCGTTTTTGCATGGCTTCGTAATCATGTGCCATATCACGCACTCCAAAACCAACAGTCTTTTCATCGCGCAAAGCTGTCGCACCAAGGTTTGAGGTCATGATGATAATGGTGTTTGAGAAATCCACTTTTCGACCACGACTGTCTGTCAAAACCCCGTCATCCAAAACTTGCAAAAGCACATTGAAAATGTCAGGGTGAGCTTTTTCCACCTCGTCAAACAAAAGCACTGAATACGGTTTGTTACGAACTTTCTCAGTCAATTCGCCGCCTTCTTCATAGCCGACATAGCCTGGAGGGGCACCGTTAAGACGGCTCGCCGCAAATTTTTCCATGTATTCCGACATATCAAAGCGGATAAGAGCTGATTCGTCATCAAAGAGCAATTCTGCAAGGGCTTTCGCCAATTCAGTTTTACCAACACCAGTTGGACCAAGGAACATGAAGGAACCAATTGGACGTTTGCCTGTGCGAATACCTGCTTGATTACGGCGAATTGCACGGCTAATTGCTGAAATGGCCGCGTCTTGCCCAATAACACGCTTGTGCAATTCTTTTTCAAGGGTCAGGTATTTCTTGCTGTCGGCTTGGGTCATTTTTTCCAAAGGAATACCTGACAAACGGCTTAAAGTCGCCATAATATCATCTTCTGTGACAGGTGTTGGTTTACGTTTCACCTTGGTATCTGCCTTTTTGAGCAAGCTTGTCGCTAAAGCAAAATCGCCATCTAAAATGGCTTGGTCAGCAGGCGTCAACATCGCTGGCGCTTCTTTCTTAACTAAACTTTGCACGGTTGCACTGGCTTCATCCAGCAAATCAATAGCAGAATCAGGTAGGTTTTTGCTGGTCAAATAACGGTGAGCAGATTTAACAGCTGTCAAAACAGCGGCATCTGAAATGGTGACATTATGGAAGTCCTCATAAGATTTCTTCAAGCCCAACAAAATCTGATAAGCATCTTCAACATTTGGCTCTTCAATCGTGATTTTCGCAAAACGACGAGAAAGCGCAGCATCTTTTTCAAGGTGTTTTTGGTATTCTTCTTGTGTTGTTGCACCCACCATGTGCAAGGTACCACGCGCCAAGGCAGGTTTTAGGATATTTGCCGCATCTAAGGTGCTGTCAATGCCTGACCCTGACCCCATAATCGTGTGCACTTCATCAATAAACAAGATAATATGACCATCTTCTTCAATATCTGAAATGATTTGATTCATGCGCTCTTCAAAATCCCCACGAAAACGCGTGCCAGCAACCACACTCATCATGTCCAATTCCAAGACACGCATATCTTGCAATTCATATGGAATCGCTCCATTGACAATGCGTTGCGCCAAACCATAAGCCAAAGCTGTCTTACCAACACCAGCTTCTCCCACCAAGACAGGATTGTTCTTAGTTTTACGGCTAAGCACTTGCACCATTCGTGAAATTTCTTTGTCACGTCCGATAACGGGCTCAAGCTTTCCTTGACGTGCCATTTCCGTCAAATCACGCGTAAAATCAGACAGTTCTCCTGCAGTGGATTGCGGTTTCATCATGTCTGAAAAAGCACCACCCATGCTTGCTTTTTTCGGTTTACGAAGCTCATGAATGGCTTTGATATTTTCCTTGGTAAAGCCCGCATGACGTGCCAAGCTCTTACGCAAATCAATCAAACGAACCGAATCGCCGTCTTCTTTCTGCTTGAAACCAGCCACTTCCAATAAACGTGTCGCAAACAAATCCAAGTTTAACAGCATGGCATAAAGTACGTGCTCTGTCCCAACTTCAATGTCGTCCGTCACAACACTAATCTCTTGTGCAAAGTCAAGAACATCGCTAAGCGCTTTTGATTGTTCCACAAAACGCATCTGCTCAACACGTTCCAACGGTGACTTATTTAGTGCCAAAACAGCCGCTGCTTCGTATTCTTCATAAGGAATACGACTTTGGTATTCTGCAAAGGTAAGACCTGCTACTGAATCATGTACAGCTACCATGGCCAATAGCACATGCCAACTCTCTAAATAGGGGCTTTCAAAACGTGCTGCTTGATACTGCGCGACATTGAAAACCTCCTGCATTTTTAACGAGTACTCACTCATAAATGAAATCCTTTTCTATCTAATCTTTGTAAAATTCGGCGCAACATCCGCGCTCTAATCTCTGGGGCGTTTTCTCCGAGAACCTCATCTGAAGCCGTTGCCAAGATTAAATTCCCTTCACGCTCGCTGATAATCTTTTCTTCAAAAAGCTGCTGAATCAAGTCCGTAAAGACCTGTTCACTAATGCGCTCCCCAATATGTGCCATCAGATTACCAAACAATTGATGACGGTCTGAAAAACGCACCCTCGCGATACGAATATAGCCACCCCCACCTCGCTTACTTTCAACCGTATAGCCACGACTTTCGGTAAAACGTGTCTTAATCACATAGTTAATTTGGCTAGGAACGACTTGAAAGGTATCAGCCAAGTTTGAGCGTTTGATTTCAGCAATACCTGATTGAGCTAATAGCTGCTTTATATATTCTTCAATACAGTCCGATGTATTTTTAGCCACTAGACTCCTCCTTTCAAGCAAAAGACCTCAAAGGTCTGTCTTTGACTATAATTGACTATTATTATATCAAAATTATGGTCTTTTATAAATGAAAAGCCCCCAAATATCATGAAACTCTTAGCAAACTTTCCAGGCTATTATTTTCATGCTATAATTATTCATTTTTAGTTGTGTTTGTTTCTAATATAAGATAAAATAAAATCTGAAACAAACGAAAGGTTATAAGTGACTAAATGAATTATCTCATTACATTTCTAATTGCTATGGTACCTCTTATCGAATTGCGTGGTGCCGTTCCTTACGCTATCGCAACTGGTATCCCAATGTGGCAAGCACTTATTATCGGGGTCTTTGGTAACATGATACCTGTGCCAATCATTTTTTTCTTTGCCCGTCGTGTGCTTGAATGGGGAGCAGATAAACCTGTTATCGGTGGTTTCTTTACATGGTGCTTGAAGAAAGGTCATAGCGGAGGTCAAAAATTAGAAGCAGCTGCTGGCGACCGTGGGGTCTTTATCGCTTTACTTTTATTTGTCGGTATTCCAATTCCTGGTACAGGAGCTTGGACAGGGACTCTAGCAGCCTCAATCCTTGACTGGAATTTCAAACAAAGTGTTATTGCCGTTATGCTTGGAGTTATCCTCGCAGGTATCATCATGGGGACATTAACCGTCTTTGGTCTAGGGACAATCAGCTAAAAAATCAATCAAAAGAGCTTAGGGGCAACCTAAGTTCTTTTAAACGTCTTAACTTCTTATTTGAAAAATACTTTCTACCAAATAAAAAAAGTCTGAGCTAGTAGCTCAGACTTTTTAGTTAGACACCGTTTCTTAGTTGTTAAGAGCGGCTGCCATTGTTGCTGCAACTTCTGATTCGAAGTCGTTAGCTGATTTTTCGATACCTTCCCCAACTTCGAAGCGTTCAAAAGTTGTCACTTTAGCACCTACTGAATCAAGGTATTGTTCAACAGTTTTGCTGTCGTCCATGATGTAAACTTGTGCAAGAAGTGTATATTGTTGGTCAACTTTAGTGTTGTCAAGCATGAAGCGGTCCATTTTACCTGGAATGATTTTATCCCAGATTTTTTCTGGTTTGCCTTCTGCTTTAAGTTCTGCTTTGATATCTTCTTCTGCTTGAGCGATTACCTCATCAGTCAATTGTGATTTAGAACCGAATTTCAAGTGTGGAAGAGCTGGCTTGTTAACCATTGCACGTGATTCGTTGTCTTGGTCGATTTTGTGGTTCATTTGAGCCAATTCATCGTGGATGAATTCTTGATCAAGTTCTTCGTATGAAAGAACTGTTGGTTTCATCGCTGCAACGTGCATTGATACTTGTTTAGCAAGAGCATCATCGCCACCTTCTACAACTGTGATAACACCGATACGTCCACCGTTGTGTTGGTAAGCACCAAAGTATTGGTCATCAGTTTTTTCAACAATAGCAAAACGACGGAATGAAATTTTTTCTCCGATAGTTGCTGTTGCGTTAACATAAGCAGCCTCCAAAGTTTCCCCTGAAGGTAAAGTCACCTTAAGAGCTTCTTCATTGTTAGCAGGTTTTTGTTCTGCGATAGCTTTAGCTGTTGCTTCAACTAATTCAACGAATTGAGCGTTTTTCGCAACGAAGTCTGTTTCAGCGTTAACTTCAACAACTGCTGCAACATTTCCGTCAACATAAATACCAGTCAAGCCTTCAGCAGCAACGCGGTCAGCTTTTTTAGCTGCTTTAGCCATCCCTTTTTCGCGAAGCAATTCAATTGCTTTTTCCATATCACCATCAGTTTCAACAAGGGCTTTTTTGGCGTCCATGACACCAGCACCTGATTTTTCGCGCAATTCTTTTACTTGAGCTGCAGTAATTGCCATTTCTTAAGTCCTCCAGGAAGTTTGTTTTTATAATAAAAACGAGACAGAGCGGTTTGCTTTCTGCCCCGTTTTAAAGCCTATTTAAGCCTATCTAAAGCCTAAAAAATTAGTCGTTGTCTCCTTCTACAACTTCAACGATTTCTTCGATTGAATCAGCTTGTGCTTCTGATGCAAAATCAACATCTGCATCTTCACCTTGACGTCCTTCGATGATAGCATCTGCCATTTTAGAAGTGATCAATTTAACCGCACGGATAGCGTCATCGTTTGCTGGGATGATAACATCGATATCATCTGGGTCAGCGTTTGTATCAACCATTGCAACAACAGGGATACCAAGTTTTTTAGCTTCTTTAACAGCGATTTGTTCTTTATGTGGGTCAACAACGTACATTACATCTGGGATACGAGGCATATCTTCGATACCACCCAAGAATTTTTCAAGACGAGCACGTTGTTTGTTAAGAAGAGCAACTTCTTTCTTAGGAAGAACTTCAAAAGTTCCATCTTCTTCCATGCGTTTAATTTCTTTCAAACGAGCGATACGTTTTTGGATAGTGTCCCAGTTTGTAAGAGTTCCACCCAACCAACGGTGGTTGATGTAGTATTGACCAGCACGTTCTGCTTCTTCTTTCACAGCATCAGCAGCTTGTTTTTTAGTACCAACAAACAAGATAACAGCATCGTTAGCAGCTGCATCACGAACGAAGTCGTAAGCTGCATCAGCCATTTTTACAGTTTGTTGAAGGTCGATAACGTGGATACCGTTACGTTCTGTGAAGATGTATTTAGCCATCTTAGGGTTCCAGCGACGAGTTTGGTGACCGAAGTGAACACCAGCCTCAAGAAGTTGTTTCATTGAAATTACTGCCATGAGTAGTTTCTCCTTTTTATAATGTTTTTTTCCTCTTCTAGACTTCATCTTGCAAATCCACTCGTGATGAGCAACAGAGTCACAATACATCTAGAATGAGTATTTGTTGCATAATACAACAAGCTAATTTTACCACATCTACCCTTTTTTGACAAGTCAAATATCCTATCACCAAGCGTTTATTTAGGGGGGGGGATTACTAGTCTAATTCGTTTTATTCAGACACTTTAACGATAACAAAAAACAGATGATTAACCACACAACTAACGTGATAATCTGACTAACTGAAATAACTTGATCTCCAAAAACACTATTCCTAATTAAATCGCCAGATGGAACAAATGGCAAAAATCTATATACCTTCAAAATGATCATCGGAATTCTTCTTGCTGGAAAAAGAATGGGGAAAATAGTAAACCAATCATCAAAATTAACTGTGTTGTCAGAGTCATTAAATTAGGACTTGAACAATGCTACAAAGAATGATTAGCGATTTATTCCTGATATAACTCCACGTCATTAAACTCATGATTGTTGTAGATTACTTTTCAGCCAACTCTCCATAACTATCGTTTAAAGTTTCAGTAGCCACACTGTAATACGAAATCAATTTCTTATCAATTCTATCTGCCATCCATTCAAATAGCTTAGAAACCTTTTGATTATCCAATTGACACTCCACTTCACCATTTATATTGATCGCATATTCAAATGGAAAATCCTCTAAAGTCCACTTCGATTTAACTAAAAATCTTACGATACTTTTGAACTAACCGATAATTCCCTTACATTTCCATATGTTTTAACTTTTCCATTTTCAAATAAGTAGTACTTATCTGCATACTTTTCAACTTCTAAGATATTATGCGTTACTATAACAACTATATGCCCTTTAGAAGCTAGCTCTTTTAGATATGACCATAGTTTATGCCTTCTTATTGGATCAACATCATTCGTTAGTTCATCCAATAAAATAATTTTAGGCGGAGAAATAACAGCCATCGCAAACGATGTTAGTCGTTTTAACCCACCGGAGAGCTTTTCCCCAGTTTTATTTTCCCTCTTTTTTATATCTAATTTTTGGAGTATCTCATTAACTTCCTGTTGTAGTACTCCATTAGAAAGTCCCCTTATTCTACCGATTGCAGTTACTGATTGTTTAATTGATATTCCTTTTAGTGGAGCATGCAATTGAGGCATCATCGAAATATTCATTCTGGATAAAACTGGATTTTGAGTAAGAGAAATATCTCCAAAATAGACTTCATGTTTCCTGTGTCGATGAACAGACAGCAATAAACTCAATTACGTATAAAAAAATAAAAAGCCCAACAAAATCGGACTTTTTATTTCGTGTCTTAAAAGGCGGTAGACGGATTTGAACCGACGATCAAGCTTTTGCAGAGCCGTGCCTTACCACTTGGCTATACCGCCATAACAAATAATATTCTACCTTAAAATCTAAATG
>NZ_DEQF01000026.1:7251-37824 GCF_002360305.1 Streptococcus sp. UBA3373
GTCAGATTCAATTGCTCGCTTGGGTGGATTTGAAGCCAACCTTTCTGCCAAAGAAACGTTAGAAAATCTAGGATTTCGTGTATCATTTTCAGAACATTACTTAGAGTCTGATATGCTCTATTCTTCTTCAATCAAGAGCCGTGTTGCTGATTTGCACGCTGCTTTTGCTGATGACTCTGTTGATGCTATTCTGGCTACGATTGGTGGTTTTAATTCTAACGAACTGTTGCCCTATCTTGACTACGACTTAATTGCCAAACACCCTAAAATCATCTGTGGCTATTCGGATTCGACAGCCTTTTTGAATGCTATTTTTGCTAAAACTGGAAACCTCACTTACATGGGACCGTCATATTCTAGTTTTAAAATGAAAGAAGGTCAAGATTACCAGAGCAAGGCTTGGTTAAACGCCACGACAAAATCAGCTTACGACCTTGTTCCAAGTCAAGAGTGGTCAAGCGACCCTTGGTATGACCCAACACAACCACGTCATTTTATGCCAACAGAATGGAAAATTTACAACGCAGGGAAAGCTTCTGGCACCATTATTGGTGGAAATTTATCTACTTTTGGACTTCTTCGCGGAACACCGTATGCCCCACAGGTAGAAGACTATGTCCTTTTTTTGGAACAATCCGAAGAAGACGGTTATTACGAATTCACGCGCAATTTTGCAGCAATTTTGCAGGCTTACCCTCAGCCCAAAGCCGTGCTTATCGGACGATTTCCTAAAGAATGCCAAATGACCCAAGATATCTTGATCTACATCTTGGACAAACACCCAATTTTGAAAACCATTCCTGTCATGTATGATCTTGACTTTGCCCACACCCAACCGCTTTTTACCATTACGATTGGAGCAAAAGCTAGCATTGACACGGACAGCTTCAGCATTTCCATTCGGGAATAGGCTTTTTCTCACCATTTGAAAGGGCTTGTGCTGTGGTATAATGGTCATACTGACTATTTTTACATATTGAGGAAAACAGGACTAATGGATACCATCAACAAATACTTTTCCCTAAGCGTGCGTTATGCGATTCGGGGAATTTTTGCATTTGCTTTTTTAGTTGCCGTAGGATTTTTAGGATGGACTTCTCCGCTTGGGTTGATTATCATTCTAGTTAGCTTTTGGCTGTTTAGAAAAGCCATTCTAGCATTTGGTTCGACACTTTTTAAGTTCATCACGCAACATAAAAGGGTAGTTATGCTCGTGGCAATTGCTTTTCAAATACTCCTGCTATTCTCGGCGAGATTACTCATCCGAAGAGATGCGGCGGTGGTTTTCACAGGAGCCTTTCACTACCTTGCCGAAGATTTAACCGTGAACTACATCACGCGCAACCCCAACAACCTCTTTTTGTTCTTGTACGAACGGCTGTTTTTCAATCTTTTTCATGAAAATGGACTGTGGGGCATGATGGGGTTAAACATGCTTTATGTGAATGCCTCAGCCTATATTATCTATGCCACGGCCAAACGCTATGGCAATCAGAAGATAGCTGATCGTTGCTTTTTCTTCTTTATCTTCCTGTTTCTATTTTCGCCCTTTTTTATGAGCATGTACACGGACGTTTTAGCTTTGCCGCTGCTGTGTTTGCAGACTGCCTTGGCGCTTGCTTTGCTACAAACAAACCAAAAGACACAACTCCTAAAAAACGCTACTCTTTTGGGAATCGTGACAGGAGTGACTTATTTCATTCGTCCGACTACGCTTGTCTTAATCATTGCACTTTTTATGATACTTGGGCTAAACCGTTACTGGAAGAAAGGAATTATCATTTTCAGCCTTTTTCTCGTCAGCTTTGGTAGTATTTATGCTGGCGGCAAATGCTTAGAGAGCCACCAAACCGAAATTCAACTGCTCAAAGGTAAAGGCTTAGCCAAATCAGCCCTGCTCTTTGTGGATTTGGGACTGACATTTTCAGGAACAGACCAAGCGGATATGAAAGCGGGATTGTTACAATACGTGGATGAAAGCGAACGGGACAACTACAACAATGGGATGTTTGCCACGGAAAATATCATCAAAGACATCAAGCGTCGCTTAAACGACTACACACCTGTCACTTTTGGGGCACATTTGGTGGTGAAATTGGGAGCAACACTCATGGATGGCAGCTTGGGGTGGACGTATTTTGAAAATCCTGACGATGAAAAAACGCCTTACGTTTCCCCTCTTTATTCCTACACCAAAAACAATGCCTTTTTAAAAGCTGTTCGGCGATTCTGGATTAGCTCAGACACGGTGGAATACCAGCTGTCCTTTCTCATCAGGCAAATCATTTGGTTAATCATGATTATCGGTATGATCAAAGCTACGCGCTTCTCATTTGAAAGCAATGATTTTTTGCTGCTGGCCTTACTTGGCGGCTTAGCCTTCCTCATGATTTTTGAAGGTGGGAAATCACGTTACCTCATTCAATTTATCCCACAAATTCTCCTGCTGGCAGGCAGAGGCTGGGAAAATAACGCTCTTTTTCCAAAAATAAAAGACCTCGACAGTTAATGTCGAGGCTTTTTTGTTAGCCATTACCAAATAATCACACGGTCTTCTGGAGTACGCCACATAGGGTCGCCAGCTTTAACATCAAATTCTTCATGGAAATCATCGAAGTTAGTTAAGGTGACGTTAGTACGAAGCTTGCCAGGAGCGTGAACGTCAATGCTTGCCAACATTTGCATGTACTCTGGACGAGCTTTCATGCGCCAAATGGTTGCAAAATTGATAAAGAAATCACGCGCAGAGAAATCGTCATCTTGTTTGGCTGCCTCAAGTGCGCAAGCCACACCGCCAAGGTCTGCCACGTTTTCAGAAACCGTCAATTTTCCGTTGACTTTCGCTCCGTAAGAATCCAAACCATCAAACTGCTCAACAATTTTATCCGTACGTTCCGTGAAAGCCTTGTAATCTGCTTCTTGCCACCAATTGTTCAAGCTACCATTTTCGTCAAATGAAGCTCCGTTGGTATCAAAGGCGTGAGAAATTTCGTGGGCAATCACTGCTCCGATACCACCATAGTTGGCAGATGAACTTTGTTCCAAACTGTAAAATGGTGCTTGTAAAATAGCAGCTGGAAAGACAATTTGGTTTTGTTGTGGGTCGTAGTAAGCATTGACCATGTGGGCTGGCATATGCCATTCGCTACGGTCAACAGACTTGTTCCATTTGCTCCAACTATGAGCAATTGAAATCTTAGCAAGATTTTGAGCATTTTCAACCAATGACAATGATTCGTCAATGATTTTCTTGGTATAGGTTTCAGGCAATTTTTCAGGGTAACCAATATGTGGCGTAATCGTGTTGAGTTTGACGATGGCCTTATCACGCGTTTCTTGAGCCAACCAATCTGCTGACGCCAAGCGTTTTTTGTAAACATCAATCATGGTAGCCACTTTGTGTTCCACATCGGCTTTGGCTTCTGGTGAGAATTTTTGACCTGCATACCACAATCCTAGAGCTTGGTTGTAAGGTCCTGAAGCCAAATAATAAGCCGCTTTTTTCTTGTCTATGGCTTGTGGCGTTCCTGAAAGGGCTCGACCATAAGTGCCTGAAAGCACACGAATCTCATCAGTCAAATAGCCATTATAATTACCTGCAGCTGAAAGCACCAAATCAGCCTTTAACAAATCCCAATTGTCTTCTGAGTAATAGTCAGACGCAAACTCTGTCCAAAAACGTTCCTCAGGTACAATAACCTTGTCAGGCACCTCACCCAAAATACGTGTGAAAATCGCATCCAAAGGCAATTCTGGAGCAAGTTTGACAAAATCTGCCCAATCATAAGGGTGGTATAATTTGACGTATTCTGATGATTCTTCACGTGACAAAACGTACTTAGCTAGTTTGGCATCTAAGGCAATCACCTTGTCCAACAAATCGCTGATTTCTTCAGCTGAAAAACCAAATTTTGCCAACAATTCTTCTTGCATGTGACGCCAAATAGCCAGTAATTCTTTCCCTTTTTCGTTATCTTCTGCATAGTAAGTGGTGTCTGGCAAAATGGTTTCAGGAGCCTCAGCCCACAAAACATTTAATTGAGCGTTCATGAAATCAGGTGCCACACCAAATGGAAAGGCGTTTGGTTTGCCAGCCAATTCAAACTCCGCAATCTTACCTGCAAAGTCTGAAAAAGAACCTAAATCTTGGTATTCTTTGATTAAAGGAAGAACGGGTGCAACGCCCACTTCCTCACGTTTGTCGTAGTCTGCAGCCATGCGGTGCAACTTCACAAAGTTTTGCAAAATACTATCATCAGGCACATCCTTGCCACTAAGCCACTTGTCTGTGTTTTCTAACATAAGGTCTTCAATCTCATCTGACAAGTCTGAAAAACCACCTGTGCGAGGCTTATCATCAGGGATGACCGCTGTTTTTTCCCATTCGCCGTTGACGGCATCATAAAAATCATCTTGATATCGAGTCATAACAAATCTCCTTTATTCTGATTAGAACTATTTTATCAAAAAATGCACATAATAGCAGATTTAAAAACGCCTGACTCAAATAATAATAGCAGACATGATAGCGCTTTTTTGCTATACTAATTTTTAAGGAGGCTTTTATGACAACAAAACATTACAATTGGGCAACTTTAGGAACAGGGGTCATTGCTAATGAGTTAGCACAAGCCCTAGAACAACAAGGACGAAAGCTTTATTCTGTCGCTAATCGTACTTATGATAAAGGACTCGCTTTCGCTGAAAAATATGGCATTGACAAGGTTTATCAAAACATTGATGACGTTTTTGATGACCCTGAAGTTGACATTATTTACATCTCAACACCACACAATACCCATATCAATTTCTTGCGCAAAGCTTTGGCCAAAGGCAAACATGTTTTGTGTGAAAAATCAATCACTCTAAACGCTGACGAATTAAACGAAGCCATTAAACTTGCCGAGGACAATCATGTCGTGCTGGCAGAAGCCATGACTATTTTCCACATGCCAATTTACCGTCAATTATCTGAAATCATTGCCAGTGGAAAACTTGGAGAATTGAAAATCATCCAAATGAATTTTGGTAGCTACAAAGAATATGACATGACCAACCGTTTCTTCAATCGCAACCTCGCTGGTGGCGCTCTGCTTGATATCGGTGTTTACGCTCTTTCATTTGTTCGCTGGTTTATGACTTCAACACCCAACCAAATTGCTTCTCAAGTCAAACTTGCCCCAACAGGCGTTGACGAACAGGCAGGTATTTTGCTGACAAATGACCAAGGCGAAATGGCAACCTTGACCTTGAGCCTTCATGCGAAACAACCAAAACGTGGGACCATCGCCTATGATAAAGGCTACATCGAGCTTTACGAATACCCTCGCGGTCAAAAGGCTGTGATTACCTACACTGAAGATGGGCACCAAGAAGTCATCGAAGCTGGCAGCACGGCACTTGCCCTTTCTTACGAAGTCGCTGATATGGAAAAAGCCGTTTCTGGTCAAGAAAATGTCATGCACCTTGATTACACCAAAGATGTCATGGACATCATGACCAAACTCCGCCAAGATTGGAACCTCACTTACCCAGAAGAAGAATAAGCATAGTTATCCACAAATCCATCTCTGACAAGGTCAAATTCAAGTTACTTTTGCAGTAACTGTGTTTTGGCATCGTCAGGGATGCTTTTTTGTTCTTTTATCCACTTTTACACACAAGTTATGAACAACCTGTGGATAACCATGCTCATATTTTGGGGATAACTTGTTTATAATTGTGAAATCCGACTCTCAAAACCCTTGATAAAACAACATAAGGCGTGAATTGTCTTGTGGATAACACAAAAAAAGCAGCTCGTTTGAACTGCTCTTTTTAAATCAAATCATCGCGGCTAACTTGTTCAAAATTTTCCGTGCCATCATTTAATTTATCCCAAATAACCACTTCGCCAGCTTTCAAAGACTTCTGAACATCGATAATACGCTGATTTGAAGACCCACGAAATTGCAACATCAAATTCTTCCTGGTGATGTCAAAGCGACCATCCACCAAAATGTCAATCAAACTCAGCATTTCCAGCTTATCTGAGGTTTCTTGCATCATTTCTTCCCAAGTGTACCCTGTCCAAGACCAAATGTCTTTTTCTGGCAATTCACGGCGCACGCGCTTAATCAAGGGCAATAAAATCCCTGTATTCAAGAAGGGTTCACCGCCCAAAAGCGTCAAACCTTGGACATAAGGTTGTGCCAAATCCGCCATGATTTGCTCTTCTAGCTCCTTGGTATAAGGCATTCCTGCTTGAAATGACCAGGTCGCTGCGTTATAACACCCCTTGCAGTGAAACATACAACCCGACACATACAAGGAATTCCGCACACCTTCTCCATCAACAAAGTTAAATGCTTTGTAATCAATGATACGCCCTTGGCTTAATTCTTCTGATTTCCATTCACCAGGCTTGGGAGTATTCCAATTTGCTTCTTCCATCCTAGCCTTCTTTCTAATCTAATTATTTGACTTATCCACAAGTTATTCTTCAGCCAGATTGATCCAATAACGCTCAGTTGACTCACGGACATCTTCTAAAACACCACCATTTGCTAAAATCACCTTTCGACTGGCAATATTATCCGTGTGACAAGTCACCAAAGCTTGTTTGATGTTTTTCTTTTTAGCTTCTAGTAAACCTAGATGAAGCTGTTTCTTAGCCAATCCCTTATGACGCTCTGACGGACGAATCGAATACCCAATATGTCCCCCCTTATTTAAGAGATTATCATTTAGACGTAAACGTAAATGCAAAAATCCTAGAGCCCTTCCGTTATCATCAAAAGAAACAAATTGAATCGCTGGAACAAACGTTGACGGCACATCAATACCCATTTCACTTAATTGATTTCTTTCAATCCAGTCCTCATAAACAAAGTTATCCACAGACCAAAAACCGCCGTCATGAGCAGATTGACTTGCCTCAAATTCTTTCATCATGTCAATAACAGCTGCTTTATCTGATAATTCAGGTCTTCGTAATTGCATAAACGGTACCTCTATTTACTTTTCTTTTTAGCTTTTTCTAAAAACTGCGCTTTCAACTGACTAACACGCGCTTTTTTGTCAGTTTTCACATTTGAATGTTTTTCATGAAAACGTTCCACTTGTTGCATCCCTTTATAATCTAACTGGTATTTTCCCATTTGCTAATATCCTTTCTAGTCAGACCTCTAACCTGACCCACCAAAATAATAAAGAAGCAGGGACGCATGGTCTCAGCTTCTCATCTTATCAATCAACGACGACTCCCAAAATTAAGCACGGTGTTTGCTATAATCCCCAGGATTTTTAATAGTAGAGCCATTCATGTGTTTAACACGAGCAGAAATTTCTTTGTGGCGACCATTAACCATTGGGCGAGCTTGCGGATTTCCTAGGTAACCACATGTTCGTTTGACAACATCAACGGTTTTAGGGTCGCTATTACCGCAGTTTGGGCAGACAAATCCGCGTTCTGTTGGCGTGAAATCTCCTTCAAAACCACATTGGTAACAACGGTCGATTGGGGTATTGGTACCAAGATAACCAATACGTGTATATGCATAATCCCAAACAGCTTCCAAGGCTTTTGGATTTTGTTGAAGCACTGGGTATTCACAATAATGAATGAAACCACCAGTTGCACCAGCTTCTGGATAAGCTTTTTCAAAATCTAATTTTTCAAATGGTGTTGGGTTCTTACGCACATCGTAGTGGAAAGAATTGGTGTAGTATTCCTTATCGATAATGTCTTTCACAAGACCAAATTTCTCTGTATCCAAGCGGCAGAAACGATCAGTCAAGCTTTCAGATGGTGTTGAATATACTGAGAAATGATAATCAAACTCATCTGACCACTCTTCACAGAATTGTTTCATTTTGCGAACGATATCAACCGTAAAGGCTTTAGCTTCAGCATTGCTTTCCCATTCAGGACCATAGAAAACGGTACCCACTTCGTAAAGACCAATGTAACCAAGTGAAACTGTTGCACGGCGATGACGGAAAAGTTCGTCCACATTGTCGTATTTGCCAAGACGTTGACCAAAGGCACCGTATTGATACAAAATAGGGGCATTGGCTGGCGTTGCTTCTTTGACGCGTTCGACTCGGTAAACCAAAGCATCTTTGGCAATACCCATGCGTTCATTGAAAATATCCCAGAATTTGTTCATATCGCCATTTGATTCCATAGCAATACGAGGAAGATTGACCGTCACAACCCCAAGATTCATACGACCTGAGTTGACTTCAACGCCATTTTCGTCTTTCCACCCTTGCAAGAATGAACGGCAACCCATTGGCGCTTTAAATGAACCTGTCAATTCAATGATTTTGTCATAAGACAAGACATCAGGATACATCCGTTTTGTAGCACATTCCAAGGCTAATTGCTTGATATCATAGTTTGGTGTGCCGACTTCTAGGTTAAGACCACTCTTCAACGTGAAAATCAATTTAGGGAAAATGGCTGTGCGGTGTTCGCTACCAAGCCCTTTGATGCGGATTTCAAGAATGGCTTTTTGAATTTCACGTTCAAACCAGTTAGTACCAAGACCAAAACCAAGTGAGGTAAACGGTGTTTGCCCATTTGACGTGAACAAGGTATTGATTTCGTATTCAAGGCTTTGCATCGCATCATAAATGTCTTTTTTCGTTTTGGTACGAGCATAGTCTTCACGAAGGTCTTCTGCTACCCAATCTTGAGCGTCTTTTAAGTGTTTTTTATAATTCAATTCAGCGTAAGGTGCCAAAAATTCATCAATGCGGTCTGCCGTACAACCACCGTATTGGCTAGAAGCTACGTTCGCGATGATTTGCGAAATTTGGGCTGTCGCTGTTTGAATTGATTTTGGACTTTCTACCTCAGCATTGCCAATCTTAAAGCCATTGGCCAACATCCCTTTAAAGTCAATTAAACAGCAGTTAGTCATTGGGGTATATGGGCTATAATCAAGGTCGTGGTAATGAATGTCCCCTTTTTGATGCGCATTAGCCACGTGTGATGGCAACATTTTAAGACCAATTGATTTGCCAACGATACCAGCCGTCAAATCACGTTGTGTGTTGAAAACTTCGCTATCTTTATTGGCGTTTTCATTGACAATGGTTTGATCCTTGTTCAACAATTTATCAATGGTAAAATTGATATCTGTTGCTTGCGAACGCGCAAAATCGCGCTTGGTACGGTAATTGATGTATTCTTGTGCGATGGCATATTCATTAGCTGCCAAAAGCTCATGCTCAACGATATTTTGAATTTCATAAATTTTAACATCGTCTTTAAAGCGGTCTATAATTTCCGCAATGATGTTATTTGAAATGGTTTCTAATTTTGCCTCAACGAGTGGGGATAATTTAGTCACATTATTACTTGCTTTTAGTAAGGCATTGTATATCTTTTCGGCTTCAAAATTAACAGAACGTCCATCACGTTTGATGACTTTGATTGCCGGTTGATCTGTTATTATTTCCTTTTCCAATGTAATCATAAGAACACTCCTTTGCCCGTCTATTATAACACGTTGACTCTAAAAAAATCAATATCTTGTGGCAAATCTTTTAGAAGAACACAAGATATTGATTTTATCGTCATTTATAGTTGTTTTTTACTTCTTACGATAAATCGTAAAGTCAGATACTTTTTTGACCGAAACGGTTTCGTAATTTGATTTTAAATCTTTTTGAACCACCTCAGGCAATTTCTCGTTTTTATGAACGATAACATAAGTCGCCACGTTTTGCAACAACTCATCTTCAAGCACTTTTTGATTGTCATCTTTTGCTGTATTGACAAGCGGTGATGAAAATTGCGAACTACTTGGTAAGCCACTTTCTAAATAAATCTTAGAAGAACTATCCCAAACATAAATAGAATCTTCATCAGAAGTATTTGATGCCAAATAAGTAGCAATCGTTGAACGCTGGCTATTATCACCAAAAGTGATGATATTTGACACGATTGGACGTCCTATCCCAACAATCAAAACCAAAACAGGAAGGTAGAGGAACGTTTTCACATAAAACTCAAATGCACCTTTAGTGTTTCGAGAAGACTTTTGACGGCGATGTGAAGAACGAACCATATAGCATTTGTAACGCTCGTCAAGTGCCACAGCAGTCAAAATCAAGCCAAAAGGCATCGCTGCCAACAAGTGATAGAACTCATACGTCTGTGATACCAAATCAAGCAGCAAAAAGCCGATAAATACCACGAAAATGAGGTATTTGACCATGCGGTCTTTGTTATCTTTAAGCACTTTGTTAAATGAAAGCAAGCCAAACAACAAGCCTGAAAAAAGCAGCAAGTCCACTTGGAAGAGCAAAGTCAAAAAGAAATTATGGTCACCTGTAGCAAAATAAGTAAATGGGTAAACAATGGCTTGTGAAATATAAGGCGATAAAATTTGCAAGTTCAACACAAAGTAACCAACAGTGTACAAAATGAGAATCATCCCAAAAATAATACACAGTAATTGGTAAAAGCCTCGCGCCAAATGTTTTTTTCTTGAGTTATAAACAATAATCGCAATAAAAGACAATAACCAAAAAACCAAGGTTCTTGGGTCTAAAAGCATTGACGCTGACCCTGCAAAGCCATACAAAATATAGGCTTCATCTTTAATCAGACCTGCAAAGTATTTCGTCAAGAACCATAAAGACACCAAGACAAACGGCATGGCAAATTGGACAGGATACAAACCGCCAAAACCAAGAGCTACATTTAACAAGTAGAAAACACCACTCATACCCACGGCAAATCGTTGATTAGACGTGAAGTAATGGATGAGTTTGTAAAAATAAATCCCTGACACATAAAAAATGAGCACTTGAAGGGGAACCAGCCACAAGGTTGACCCTAGATAGTAAGCTAAGGCAATCAGGGTGTAATAAAGAAAACCACCTGTCGCAAACATATCTGTAAACGGCAACTGCCCTTTAGTAAACATGAAACCAACGTACAAATTTTGAGATTGCAAACTATTGGCCCAGTCCGTAAGTAAAGGATTGGCTACGGATAAGCATCCCACAATAATACTGATGATTAGCAGAAAAAACTTATGGCGTCTAGGAACCTTGGTGCTGATAGCCGCACCTTGCCTTTTAGGAGTCAAACCACTCGTACGTGTCAAGCGACTATAAGACGGCACGCCATTTTGATTTAAATTCACTTCCTCTGATGTATTCACTTATTTTCTCCTTGAATTTCGTCCTTAATAAGTATAACAGAAACTAAACATTAGTCAATTTGATGATTATACCATAAAAAGCTAAAGGATGGCTAAAATAATTGAAAATAGGCTAAATCTCTGAACAAGAAAAAAGAACCGCACATCTTACGTGCAGTTCATCAGGAATCGCTTCATCCAGTATGATTAGTCTTCATCAATGAAGCTACTGAAAACTTCTTCAATCATATCCCACTCAGCGTCAGAGTCTTCAGGGATTGGTTGAAGGTCGCCTTCTGTTCCATCTTCATTTTCAGTGAAAGAATAAGCTTGGATTTCAATTTCACCTTGCTCATCTTCTTCAGCACCAGCAGGAACCAAAAGAACGTAATTCTTACCAAATTCTTCACGACCATCGATGGTCAAAAGAATTTCAAATAAGGTTTCATTTCCGTGCTCATCGACTAAGGTAATAACTTCATGTTCATGTTCATGATTATGTGCCATGGGCTTTCTCCTTTAAAACATTCTATCCAAATAATTTTGTAAAATAAGCTGCGCAGCCAATTTGTCAATCACTTTTTTACGTTTGCCTCGACTCACATCAGCTTGTTCTACCAACATACGCTCTGCCTGTACGGTCGTCAAGCGTTCGTCTTGGTAATCCACAGGGATACCAAATAAATCCGCAATCTTGTCACCATATGACTTACTGACCTCAACACGAGGACCTTCGGTATTGTTCATATTTTTAGGCAGACCAACAACAAATTTATCGACTTTATATTCTTTAACCAGCTGACCTAATCGGTCAAAGCCAAATTCGCCAGCTTCTTCATCGATTTTGATAATCTCGACACCTTGAGCGGTAAAACCAAGTGGGTCACTAATGGCAACACCAACTGTTTTTGAACCGACATCTAGTCCCATTATTCTCATTTTAAATCAATTCCATTTCCTTTGAGATAATATCGAACAAGTTCTTCAACAATCTCATCACGTTCGTATTTGCGAATCTGATTTCTAGCATTGTTATAACGAGGAACATAAGCAGGGTCCCCACTCAAAACGTAACCTACAATCTGATTAATTGGATTGTATCCCTTTTCATCGAGAGAACGATACACTGTTGTCAAAGTCTCGC
This sequence comes from Streptococcus sp. UBA3373, assembly GCF_002360305.1. NCBI lineage: Bacteria > Bacillati > Bacillota > Bacilli > Lactobacillales > Streptococcaceae > Streptococcus > Streptococcus sp. UBA3373. The sequence goes on from NZ_DEQF01000026.1 coordinate 19,540, forward strand.
TGATTTCTTTTTTGTTTCTATCGTCTAAATTGAAGCGTACAGTTTCATCTGTAAATCCCATACTTACACCTTCTTTCTAAAACAGCTATCACCAACTATTATAGCCTATTCAAAAGGATTTCACAAGAATCTAACTTTATTTCAGTAAACTTTATCACCCTTTTTTCACACCATGCAAAAACACCTCAAACATCAGCCCACAAAGCCTACGTTTAAGGTGTTCTTATCAATCTGTTGCTGGCTAATCCTAACCATCAGCCCACTGTTATATGACCTTGAAAAACACTATCATAGTGCGGCACGAAGACGGGCTTCTGTATTTTCTACATTACGAATAGAACGTGGTAGAAAAGCACGAATGTCATCTTCCTTGTAACCAACTTGAAGGCGTTTTTCATCAATCAAAATCGGACTTTTTAGGATACGTGGATTTTCTTGAATCAAGTCAATAACCTCACTCAAGCTCAATTCATCTAAATTGCAATCCAAGGCTTTGGCATAGCGGTTTTTAGAGGAAACAATACTCTCTATACCATTTTCTGTTTTTGTTAATATAGCTAAAATTTCTTCTCGGGTTAGCGGTTCTTTTCCTAAATTCTGTTCTTTATAAGGGAGCTGATGAGCGTTTAGCCAAGCTTTCGCTTTCTTACAGCTTGTACAACTAGAAATTGTATAAATTTTAATCATGTGTACTCTCACTTTCTATCCCATGATAGTTGTATTATAGCACACTAATCTGAACGAAAACATGGGACCTAAGACCGATTTCTAACGAAAAACTGTTATTATTCTTCAATTTCGATCGTATCTTCGAGGTCAAGAACCACTTCGTCTGATGGTTCTTTTTGAGTTGGCTCTTCGTTGTCGCTAGCAACTGGAGCATCAGGAGCATCAGCATCTTCAATTAAACCATAATGCACGCGCACTTTATGATCAATTTCATCGAAGATTTCAGGGTGGTCACTTAAGTATTTCTTCGCATTCTCTGAACCTTGACCAATTTTGTCGTCATTGTAAGAGAACCAAGCACCAGCTTTCTTGATGATATTCAAATCACTGGCGATTTTAAGCAATTCACCCGTGCGTGAAATTCCTTCTCCGTACATGATTTCCACTTCAGCTGTTTTAAAGGGTGGAGCCACCTTGTTTTTAACGACTTTGATCTTGGTTTCTTTACCGATGCTGCTATCTTTTTGGTCACCTGTTCCCTTGATTTGTGTGTTACCACGCACATCTAGACGAATAGATGAATAAAACTTCAAGGCACGTCCACCAGGAGTTGTCTCAGGGTTTCCAAACATCACACCAACTTTTTCACGCAACTGGTTAATGAAAATAGCGATGGTTTTTGTTTTGTTGATAGAAGCAGATAATTTACGCATGGCTTGGCTCATCATACGAGCTTGCAAACCAACGTGGTTATCACCAATATCACCATCAATTTCAGCACGCGGTACCAAAGCTGCCACTGAATCGACAACGACAAGGTCAACGGCACCAGAATCAATCAATTTCCCTGCAATCTCAAGTCCTTGTTCACCTGAATCAGGTTGTGATAACAAAAGTTCATCAATATTAACCCCAAGAGCTGCGGCATAAGATGGGTCCAAAGCGTGTTCAGCATCGATAAAGGCTGCCACACCACCTTCTTTTTGAGCTTGCGCAACGGCATGAAGGGCGACCGTTGTTTTACCTGAAGATTCAGGTCCGTAGATTTCAATGATACGTCCTTTAGGATAGCCACCAGCTCCAAGTGCAATATCAAGAGCTAAACTACCTGAGCTCATCACTTGAACTTTTTGTTCTGCACGCTCGCCAAGTCGCATCACAGCGCCTTTCCCGAAATCTTTTTCAATCATTTTCAAAGCATCATCTAGTGCTTTTTTACGCTCGTCACCAAATTTTTTAGTAACAGCTTCTGTTTTCTTTGTTTTTTTTGCCAAATTATTCCCTTTCTGATTATTCGAAATACGACTTTATTATACCAAAAATCAAATGTCTAATAAAGCTTGACGTACTAAGTTAAAAGCGTACAAAGTCGCGATATGACGGACATCTGAACGACTTTTACCACCGATATGAAGATGGATCGAACGGCAATCGTCTTTTGTCGAAATGCCAATAAAAATGGTTCCTGCTGGATGTCCTTCCAAACTATCTGGACCAGCAACGCCAGTCAAACCAATGCCAATATCTGCACCTGTCAACAAACGTGATTGTTCCGCCATTTTTTCAGCGGTAAAGTGACTAACCACACCATGTTCTTGCAAATCTTCTAATGGAATGTGCAACAATTTTGATTTTTCTTCCATGCTGTATGTCACAAAACCGCCGTTAAAGACGGAAGAGGCACCTGAAAAGTCTGCGATAGTGGATTGAAATAGCCCTGCGGTCAAACTTTCTGCTGCTGTAATGGTTTTATGGTGTTCTTTGAGCAATTGAAAGACCACACGCGCCAAACTATTATCATCACCATAAGCGTAAAGCAATTCACTCAATGGGACATTATCCAAGGTTGATTTAGCCAAAATAGCTTGTTCCAATTGGTCTAATTTTACCTTAGCGACAGCCTCATCTGCTGCTTTTGTTGACAAACGAAGTGTTACCTCACCTGTTTTAGCATAAGGAGCAATGGTTGGGTCTGTTTGATTGTCAATCAAGTCAGACAGAACGGTTACCAATTGGCTTTCCCCGATGCCAAAGAAACGCAAAACCCGTGAATATAGGCGTTCATTATGTCCTGACAAAAGAGGAACCAATTCATTTAAGACCATCGGTTTTAATTCACTTGGCGGACCTGGTAGCACGACGTAAGTAACGCCATCAACAGTTACCAAGCCACCCACAGCTAAACCTGTGATATTTTGCAAGGGCGTTGCCCCCTCAATTAACTGAGCTTGACGGTCATTGTTGGCCGTACGAACAAATTGGGGACGCGTTGCAAAATAGTCATTCAAACGTTGATTGGCTTCTTCGTTGATCACCAAATCGCGTTTGAGGTATTTTGCCAAAGTTTGTTTGGTTAAATCATCTTCCGTTGGTCCCAAGCCACCACACAAAACGATGAGGTCGCTTCTTTGACTGGCTAAATCAATAACCGACAACAGACGCTCTTCGTTATCACCTACGGTAGTTTGAAAAAAGACATCAATTCCCAATTTAGCAAATTCTTCTGAGAGAAATTGAGCATTGGTGTTGGTAATTTGACCTGTTAAAATTTCTGTTCCAACAGTAACCAGTTCAGCTTTCATAATGACCTCCTGCTTATTTATTCGTTTTTTAACTGTGTTTCACATGAAACATCAGCCCTTCATCAGCATCTTAAGACTTGATTTGATGTATTGTTCTGCTGTTTCATTGGTACCTTCAAAGAACTGGCGGATTTTCTTGAGTTCTGTGGCTTTATAGCCCAATGCCAAAAGAGCTTCCATGGCTTCTTCAAGCGGCTCGTTGCTTGCTGTTTTTGCCTGAGCAGCTCTGCCATTTTCCACAGGAACATCGACGAACTTCCCTGCCAAATCCAAAACCATCTGTTGCGCTGTTTTTTTCCCGATTTTTGGGAATTTCATCAAGTACTTGATGTCGCTCGTGTCAATCGCATGAACCAAGCCTTCGTTGTCATCTACGGCAATAATAGCTAGCGCCGTCGTTGGTCCAATACCTGATACCGAAATCAAGTTCAAAAAGACGGACTTTTCATCTTCAGTATGAAAACCAAACAACAACTGAGCATCCTCACGAACAACTTGATGCACATAAATCTGCACCTCTTGATTAACTAAGTTTGAAAAACTGTAAGGGTTAGCCACATTCACGATGTATCCCAAACCGCCAGCCTCCACAACGATGTACTTGGCGGTGATTTTGGTTAATTTTCCTTTGATGTAATCATACATATCAATATTTTCCTAACTCTCTTAAACTAGTATGATTTTCTTGAATCCGACGGAACATTTTTTCCATATCTACTTTGGTGAAATGCACCAAGACAGGACGGCCATGCGGACAATTGTAGGGATTTTTACAGTGGGACAATTGAACCAACAAATGCCGAGCCGAGTAGTCGTCTAGTATATGATTGGCTTTAATTGAACGCTTGCAAGACATCATAATAGCCAATTCAGCACGGTACTTTTTCACCGATACATCATTAGTCAATAAAAGCATGTCGCACATTTCATAAACCGCCGACTCAATTTCTTCCTCCTTCATCCAAATCGGATGCTCACGTAAGATAAAAGTATTGTTGCCATACGGCTCCAAATGGATACCGACTTGCTGCAACAAAGGCATTTTTTCTTGTAAAGCAATGAAATCAGCCCCTGAAAATTCAAAAAGATAGGGCATGAGCAGTTGCTGTAAAGAACTGTCAACCTCTCCGATTTTTTCGCGGTAATACTCGTATTTCACACGTTCTTGCGCAGCGTGTTGGTCGATGATGTACAAGCCATCTGTTCCCTGAGCAAAGAGATAAGTTCCATGCATTTGCCCAAAATAGTCCAACTCTGGGAAGGTTGACGACTCCTCCGTATCAAGGGTTTCAATCATCCTAGTAATTTTAGCTTTATTGGCAAAATCCAAAGCATCGTGTTCATCACCTGATGTTTCTGGCGTTAAACGTTGAGCGTATTTCACTGACGGTTGATTGTCAACTTCCTTGACAACCTTGTCAATGTCATTAAACACCTGTCTTGGTTGCTCTTCGACGGTGTCAGATTTGACAAAAAAGTCTTGACGCTCCTTATCATAATACAAATCCGTTTGCTTTAAAGGAAGAGTGGTTTGTTCAGGTTTTGCTAACCCGCGTGTGCTTGATTTGGCAAGATTTTCAAGCGCATCTGGAATCAAATCCTGCTCTCGCAAGCTCTCTGAAATAGCCGAACTAATCAAAACCATTAACTCTTTTTCCTTAGAAATACGAACTTCCTGCTTTGTGGGATGGACATTGACATCCGCTAAATAAGGGTCAATTTGAATATCAATAACCGCAATAGGGAAACGCCCCACCATCAATTTCGAACCGTAGCCATCCAAAATAGCACGATTCAGCAAGAAATTTTTGATGTAACGGCCATTAATCAAAATGGTAATGTAATTCCGATTGGCACGTGTCAACTCAGGCAAACTAATGTATCCTGACACTTCAAAATCAAGGTCAGCATTAGAAATCTCAATCATTTTCTTCGCTGTATTGAGGCCGTAAATGCCTGCAATCGCCTGACGCAAATCCCCTGTTCCAGCAGTTGTCGTCATCTGACGACCGTCATTTATCAATTTAAAAGCCACCTCAGGATGAGCCAAACTCAAACGATTGACCACATCCACAATGTGTGCCAATTCTGATTGAAGGCTTTTCATGTATTTGAGGCGAGCAGGTGTATTATAAAACAGATCCTCAACGGTGATTTTCGTACCCACAGGGGTTGAAATGGGTTCTTGTTTTTCAATTTCGCCACCTTTAGCTACCAAAAGTGTCCCGTAATCTTCGTCTGCCGTTGCCGTCTTTAGCGTGAAATGACTGATTGACGCAATAGACGGTAGAGCTTCGCCGCGAAATCCTAGCGTTCGAATGCGAAAAAGATCAGCTTGACTTTTGATTTTACTCGTCGCATGACGTTGTAAACTAAGAGCAACATCTTCTTGGGCGATCCCTTCCCCATTGTCAGTCACTTGAATTTTCTTAAGGCCTGATTCCTCAACCTCTATCGTGATTTGACTACTCCCAGCATCAATCGCATTTTCCACTAATTCCTTGACAACGCTGGCTGGTCGCTCGATAACTTCACCCGCCGCAATCTGGTTAGCCAAAACTTCTGGTAACTCGATAATTTTACTCATATGATTCGTAGGGCTTTTCAAGCACCTTTATTCCTTTCGTTCTTGCTTGTTTAATTCTTATTATAACACAAACTAAAGAGGCCATCTCTTTTGAGATCACCTCTTGTGCTTACAGCATATTCTTCAGTTCATAAATAACATTCATGGCCTGCATGGGCGTCAAATTCATCAAATCAACTTTTCTGAGAGCCTCAATGACCTCTTGGTTAGCCGTGTCATCTGCAAACAAATTAAGCTGCTCTACCTTAGGCTCCTCGTTATTGACTGGAGTTTCTTCAACCACCGAAGAATCCACTTCTGGCAGCAACTGCAGCTTGGCAGCACCAGATTCTAAGCGCGTCAAAATGCTGTCTGCACGTTGCAACAAGGATTTTGGTAAGCCCGCAATTTTAGCAACATGAATGCCGTAAGACTTGTCTGCAGGTCCTTCTGCAATTTTGTGAAGGAAAGTCACGTCACCATCTTTTTCAAGAGTCGCAACATGGACATTGACAAGTTGTGTCAAGGTTGTTGACAGAGTTGTCAATTCATGATAATGGGTCGCAAACATCGTCTTTGCTCCGATGTGGTCGTGAATGTATTCGATAATAGATTGGGCTAGAGCCATACCGTCGTAGGTCGCTGTCCCACGTCCCAATTCATCAAACAAAATCAAGGATTGCTGGCTGGCTCGCTTGATGGCTTGGTTGGCTTCCATCATTTCCACCATGAAAGTGGATTGCCCTGAAATCAAATCATCTGCGGCACCAATTCGCGTGAAAATCGCATCAAAAACAGGCAGATTCACTGCTTCCGCCGCAACGTAAGACCCCATTTGTGCCATGATAACCGTCAAAGCCAACTGACGCATATAAGTGGATTTACCACTCATATTTGGACCAGTAATCAATTGAATCGTCGTTTGCTCATCAAATGTAATGGTATTTGGAATGTATTCTTGGGTCCCCATGACTTTTTCAACCACCGCATGACGCCCTTTTTCAATATAGATTTCTTTCTGCTGGTTAAAACGCGGACGAACATAATGGTTATTTTCTGCGACAACGGCTAAACTTTGCAAGACATCAACCGTTGAAATGGCCTTTGCCAAATCCTGCAAACGTGTGATGTAACGCTCAACTTGCCCGCGCACGCGCATGAAAATATCGTATTCCAAGTTTGCTGATTCCTCGCGCGCCTCCAACATCTCCCCTTCGATTTTAGCTAATTCTGCCGTTCCAAAACGCTCTGAATTTTTCAGCGTTGCTTTACGGAAGAAATAATCAGGCACCAAAGACAGATTTGAATTGGTCACATGGAAATAGTAACCGTCTTTTTTGTTATAGTCGATTTTTAGATTGGCGATGCCACTTGCCGCTCGTTCTTTGGCCTCAATTTCAGCAATCCAGCTGGTTCCCTCACGCATGACTTTGCGGTATTTGTCCAAGGTTTCATCAAATCCTGTCCGAATAATACTGCCATCTGTAATAACCGCAGGCGCTTCTGGGTCAATCGCTGAGCGAATCAAGGATTCTAATTCTGGTAGGGTGTCAATATCCTTGACAAGCTTGTCAAGGTAAGGGCTGGCAAAGGATTCCAAAATAGCTTTGATTTTTGGAACTTGTGACAAGGTCTGACCCAGCTGCAACAAATCCTTGGGATTGGCTTTCCCAAAGGACACCCGACTGGCTAAACGTTCAATATCATAAACACCTTTGAGGCTATCTGTCAAATCACTGCGCTCAAAGAAATGGTCCAAAAAGACTTGAACAATATTTTGCCGTTCGTCAATCTGCTCTTGGTTCACCAAGGGACGGTCAATCCACTGGCGCAACAGACGCATTCCCATCGCCGTCTTGGTTTCATCCAAGAGCCAGTAAAGACTGCCGTGTTTTTTGCCTGTGCGTGCATTTTCCAACAAATCAAGGCTTGATTTTGTCGTATAAGACATTTGCAAGTAGTCTTTGATGTCGTAGTGGACGAGCTTTTGCAGATGACTGAGTTCGCGTTTTTGTGTCATATGAACATACTGCAATAATTTCTCTGCCGCAGAAATTTCCAAATCCGTCAAGGTTTGGTCCACCAAATGCACGTCTTCGTAGCGGTCTTTTTCAAAAGATAAGAGCAAATTCAACTGTTTCACCAGATAGTGTTGCTCTGTTTCAGACAAATCATAGCCCACCACAATTTCACGAGCCTTAAGATTGAGGATTTCACTGCGAAGGCTTGAAAAATCAGACAAAATCGTCGAGAAAAATTCCCCTGTTGACAGGTCCATGTAGGCTAATCCAAGGGCTTTTCCGTCTGAATCAATTGCCACCAAAAAGTTATTGGCGCTGTCTGGTTTAGAAGAATCAACCGCCGTCCCTGGCGTGATAACTTGCACCACTTCACGTTTGACCACGCCAACCGCTTGTTTTGGGTCCTCCATCTGCTCAGCAATCGCAACCTTATACCCCATTTCAACCAAAACATCGATATACTGTTGGGCAGAATGGTAAGGCACACCAGCCATAGGAATTGGATTATCCGCATTTTTATTGCGACTAGTCAAACTAATCTCTAAAATCTGTGCAGCCTTGACGGCATCCTCGTAAAATAACTCGTAAAAGTCTCCCATGCGAAAAAGTAAAAAAGCATCTGGATAATCTTTTTTGATATCCAAATACTGTTGCATGCCTGGGGAAAGTTTATCTTTTGCCATTGCTTAACTCCTCGTTAATCTTTGTTTCCAAGCTATTTGTAATATATTGTACCAAATCACTGGCATCTTGCATTTTGTCCCGATAATCTTTGACAATCGGCAGTTCTGACAAGTCTTTTTGCAGCTGGTCCGCTTGTTCGCCAGCTTTTTCTTTGGCAACCTGTTTGTCAATCTTCTGATAAAGCACCGCTTCTTGCTGATAAGCCTTCATCTTATCGACTTGTTGCTCCAATTCTGGGAAAGCCTTAATTTTTTGCTCTGCTTTTTGAAAATACCGCACGCTATCATGCTGTTTTATCGCTTGAAGGAGGTTTTCTACTGCTTTATCGTAAGAACTCATACACCCGTCGCTAAATCTTTTTCAAAGGCTTTGGCCGTTTCTTCGTCTTTGCAAATAACCAACAAAGTATCCGCACCTGCCACCGTTCCGATAATTTCTGGAATCTCACTGTTATCAATCAAATTGGCTAAAACGTCAGCCTCCCCAAGATTGGTATGAAGGACCAGCATAAAACCAGCACGCGCAACTTTTAAAATGTAAGAGCGAACCGCAGCATCAAAAGTAGCTCCAACCACCTCAGCCAAGCTATAATACAATTTTCCAGACGCATCACGGAGCTTCAAAAGCCCAATTTCACGCAAATCACGCGACAAGGTCGCCTGCGTTACAGTAATACCTTCTTTTTGCAACAAATTTTTAATCTCTTCTTGCGTGCCAATATGACCCGTCTGAATCAAGTATTTAATACGGTTTTGTCGTTCTATTTTATTCATATAAGTTTCCCTTTATGTATATTTATCCTTAGAATTATACCAAAAAAAAAGAACTTTTTCATCACAATTGTAGGTATTATCTCTATTTTTATCCAGTTTTTAGACTTCAAGCGTTTTCTTTTCTTCCATCTCGTTTATTTTTTATTTTTATGTTAAAATAATATGAACTAATGACTTTAGGAGAACATCATGGATACAAAACGTACTATTGCAGAACGCATTCACACTATTGTTCCAGAATTAGACCAAGAACAAGTTGTGAATCTGCTTGAAATTCCAAAAAATTCAGATATGGGAGATTTGGCTTTTCCTGCCTTTTCACTCGCTAAAATCCTCCGCAAAGCTCCTCAAATGATTGCAGCTGATATTGCAGGGCAATTGGATGCGACTGGATTTGAAAAAATTGAAGCGGTTGGACCATACATCAACTTCTTCCTTGACAAAAAAAGCATCTCTGCAGATGTTTTAGGAAAAGTTATCGCAGACGGTAGCCACTACGCTAGCCAGGACTTGGGACACGGACGCAACGTTGCTATTGATATGTCAAGCCCAAACATCGCAAAACCTTTCTCTATTGGGCACCTTCGCTCAACTGTTATCGGCGATAGCTTGGCTAATATTTTTGAAAAAATCGGTTATAAAGCTGTTAAAATCAATCACCTTGGTGACTGGGGTAAACAGTTTGGAATGTTGATTGTTGCCTACAAAAAATGGGGTGACGAAGCTGCCGTCAAGGCTCATCCAATCGATGAGCTGTTAAAACTCTATGTTCGCATCAATGCTGAGGCAGAAACACAACCTGAGTTAGACGAAGAAGCACGCGAATGGTTCCGTAAATTGGAGGCAGGCGACGAAGAAGCTACTGCTCTTTGGCAATGGTTCCGTGACGAAAGCCTTGTTGAATTTAACCGCCTTTACAACGAACTTGGGGTTACCTTTGATAGTTATAACGGAGAAGCCTTCTATAACGATAAGATGGACGAAGTGGTGGACATCTTGACAGAAAAAGGCTTGCTTGAAGAATCGCAAGGTGCCCAAGTGGTTAACCTTGAAAAATACGGTATCGAACACCCAGCGCTTATCAAAAAATCAGACGGTGCCACGCTTTACATTACGCGTGACTTGGCGGCTGCCTTGTACCGCAAACGTGAGTACGATTTTGCCAAAGCCATTTACGTTGTAGGTAATGAACAATCAGCTCACTTCAAACAATTGAAAGCCGTTCTTAGCGAAATGGGATTTGAGTGGAGTGATGACATTACACACGTACCGTTTGGACTTGTGACCAAAGAAGGCAAAAAATTGTCAACACGTAAAGGTAACGTTATCCTACTTGAACCAACTATTGCAGAAGCAATCAAACGTTCCGAAGACCAAATCAATGCCAAAAATCCTAACCTTGCTAACAAGGAAGCCGTTGCCCACGCCGTTGGAGTTGGTGCTATTAAATTCTACGATTTGAAAACAGACCGCCTAAACGGATATGACTTTGACCTTGACGCAATGGTATCATTTGAAGGGGAAACAGGCCCTTACGTTCAATACGCTCACGCGCGTATCCAGTCTATCATTCGTAAAGCTAACTTTACACCATCTGTCAACGATGTTTACAAACTTGACGATGCTGAAAGCTGGGAAATCATTAAACTCATTCAAGACTTCCCTCGTATTATCAAACGTGCCGCAGATAACTTTGAACCTTCTATCATTGCTAAATTTGCAATCAGCTTGGCACAAAGCTTCAACAAATACTACGCACACATACGTATTCTTGATGAAAGCCCAGAACGTGACAGCCGCCTAGCCCTCAGCTACGCTACGGCAACCGTTCTAAAAGAAGCCCTTCGTCTTCTTGGAGTTGAAGCACCTGACGAAATGTAAAACTAAAAAAAGCCGTTTATCACGGCTTTTTTGATGTCTTTAAAACGGTTTTTTCTGCACATTTAACCAGTCAAAAAGGTTGTGATAACATATGCCATTAACCTTCGCTTGGCTCCTTCCACCTTTGTCCGCATTATTTGGTGAAAATCCTGAAAGGTCTGTCGCCTTTTTAATATCAGCCATGGATTGCACACCAAACACCTCGTCATTGAAGAAATACAACCATGACCAGTGTCCTGGATAAGTCATCCCTTTGATGTCTGATCCTTCCACGCTTTCATAATAAGAAAACCATGCATTAGTCGCACCGCTATCTAACAGCGATTTGTAAATGGGAAGAGAATAGTTTTCAGGAGCAACAATCGTGTCATCTGCTGCATGGATAAACCAAATGGGAGTATCTTTGATAGCATTTAATTTTGCTTCATCAAAATAGACTTCGTCGGTCTGGATAAAGGTGCCATTATCAGTAGAAAGGGCATAAGTCCCATCAGACTGTCGTTGGTAGCAATGATAGGCATAAGCCGCAGCCTGCGGAATCAATGCCGCAAAATAATCAGGATTGTGAATGGCAAGATTTAAGGTCATGTAACCACCATTAGAGCAACCCGTCAGATACAGACGATTCTTGTCAATCTTAGGATTGCGGGATACAAAATCTTGAATGGCGTCCATAACGATGTCGGTATAACGAGAAACACCTGCTCCCACACCATTTTTTCCATCGCCTTCATCCATCCAGTAAGTCGGACATTGGAGAGCTAAGATATAAGCTCCCGTGCCACCCTCACCCTCAAAATGAGCTTGAATCTTTGGTTGAGCCAGTGCCACAACCTTATTGCCCAACAAGGTGATGTCAACATCTGACCCACCTTCACCTTGCCCATGAAGCCAAATTAACAAAGGCAGTTTTTCTGCTGTTTTTGCAGTCTCAGGTTCATAAGCCACACACTGAAGCCTTAATGCTTCATCTTGCTTAGTCAAAGGATTGGTATAGGTTCCTGAGTACTCGCTATGATACTGGAAAGGAGCCACATCTGGTGAAAAAAGGTTAGTAATAGCATTGTAATCCTCAATCTCAAGAGTTACAACCTCATGTCCCATAGTAACTAGCAAGCCCTTAATAGACACCTTGTAGTCACGAACCCACTCATGATGATAATTCGCACCATTGAAAAAGAAAGGGCTGGAAACATTCTTCATCTGCTTCTGGTCAAAAGTGATTGGCATCTCAATCGTCAGATAAACACTCTCACCACGCCCAATCAAGTGTCCCTCATTATCTGAAATATAAACCTGACTCACCTGACGGTTTTCACCAGCAGTGACCACAATCAAAGACTCCGTCGACACCGCTGAAATAGGCTTTGCCAAAGTCAAAATGATTTTTGGAACTCCTGGCCCAAACTCATACCCCTTGATGTACAGTGCTATGCTATCAATACTATTTTTCATTTTAAATCTCTTTTCTTTTTTGTTTGTAATCGGTTACATTTGCTGGTTAAAAATTAGAAATCATCCTACAACATAGGTACATTTCTAATCGTGTTTTATTTCTTCCGTCTAATGTTAAAGTCTGACGATACAACTTCGTCAACGTCGATAATGGAGATGAAAGCATCGGGGTCTAATTCTGCCATAATGGCCTTGACTTCTCGGACTTCTGTTGGATTGAGAACAACGTACAAGACGTTTTTATCTTCGCCTGAATAAGCACCTTGACCATTTAGAAAAGTCACACCACGGTTGATTTCATTGAGGATAGCTGAGGCAGCTTCTTCTGATTTTTGGGTAATAATCAGCATACCACGTACAGTGTAGCCTCCATTTTGCACAATTGTCAAAACTTGACTATAAACAAAACTGGCAACCAAAGTGTAGAGCATGTGTTGTAAATCAATATAAACGAGGGAAGCTGTCAAAACAACGGCATCAATAAAGAGTAAGGTTTGCCCTAGTTTTAAGCCTAACTTTTCCTCAGCAATACGTCCAATGATATCTGTCCCACCAGTTGTAGCGCCGTAACGAAACACCAAACCACTTCCAGCACCTGAAAATAGCCCCGCAACAACAGCAACCAGCATCATATCATTTTCAAGGGTGACATGGATAGGAACCCGTTGCCAAAACCAAATGAAAAACGACAAGAGAACCGTTCCGTAAATGGTCAAAGCAAGCGAACGTTTTCCCAAAATCCTAGCCCCCAAAATAAACAAGGGGATGTTCAAAATCAAGGAAGAATAGGCAGGGTTAATGCCATAAAGAGCATGGACAATCAGCGTCACACCGGCAACACCACCTTCAGCAAGGGCATTGGCCATGTTAAATTTTACAAACCCGAAAGTGTAAATCGCTACACCAACGGCAATCAACAAGAGACGTTTGAGTTGTCCCAATCGTTCAAATGACATTTTCCCACCTCCAAAATCCTAATCAATCGTCCACAAAACGCCCAATAATATGGACATTTTCAGCAATTGATACAAAAGCTTTAGGGTCAGCTTTTTTCATCAAATATTTAAAATCATTGTATTCTTCACGCGTAATAATAGCAAGCAAAACTGCTTTCTTTTCGTGATTATAAGTCCCTTCTGCTTCATTGATAGAAGTTACCCCGCGGTGTAATTTCGTGTGAATCATCGTAATCACTTTTTCGGGTCTGCTAGTCACAATCATGGCCTGCATTTTCTTTTGTTTCGTGAAAATCGCATCGGTAACGCGACTAGAAACGAAAATCGTCACCATTGAGTACAGAGCATATTGCCAACCAAATAACAAGCCTGCAAAGAACATGATAATGGCATTGACAATGAGCGAGATACTGCCCACATCATGCTCCGTTTTTTTCCGAATGGTCAAGCTGACAATGTCCGTTCCACCACTTGAGATACGAGATCTAAGTCCAAAACCAATACCAGCTCCCATCACAAGCCCACCAAAAATAGCATTAATGAGCGGGTCTGTTGTCAAAGTAACTTCTGGAACAATCTGGATAAAGAAAGAACTCATGGTTACTGTGATTAGGGTAAAAACGGTAAATTTATGACCGATTTTGTACCAAGCCAATATCAGCAAAGGGAGATTTATCCCATAAAAGGCCAAGGAAATTGGAATTTTAAAACCAATCAACCGTTCACTAATTGCAGATAAAACCTGTGCAAAGCCAGTCGCACCACTAGAGTAAACATGCCCAGGTTGAAAAAAGAAATTAACCGCAATCGCAGACAATATCCCATAAAGAATAGATGCCGAAATTTTTTCGGCATACTTTTCTCTGGAAATACTCTGCATGGTTCTCAGTAGGCCATATTTTTCTGCCCACCGACTAACGACAAACTTTGTTTTCTTCTTGATAGGTGTTTTTCTAATCATCACTTTCAATAGCTAAAGCCAATTCGTCTAATTGCTTGTCTGAAACAAGGCTCGGTGCCTGTGTCATCGGGTCTGCTGCTTTATTATTTTTAGGAAAGGCAATCACTTCACGAATATTTTCTTCGCCAGCAAGAAGCATTACAAAACGGTCAAGACCAATAGCCAAACCACCGTGTGGTGGGAAACCGTAATTCATCGCTTCTAACAAGAAACCAAATTGGTCATTGGCTTCTTCTGCTGTAAAGCCAAGTGCTTTAAACATACGTTCTTGCAAGTCTTTGTGGTTAATACGCAAGCTACCACCACCAAGTTCGTAACCGTTAAGCACGATATCGTAAGCAATGGCACGCACTTTCGACAAATCACCTTCCAATTCATGTGCTGATTCTTCCGTTGGCAATGTGAATGGGTGGTGAGCTGACATATAGCGACCTTCTTCTTCTGACCATTCAAACATTGGCCAATCAACAATCCAAAGGAAATTGAATTGTGAAGTGTCAACCATGTCAAGTTCTTTGGCAATGCGTATACGAAGAGCACCAAGTGTATTATTAGTCACTTCAAGCGTATCCGCAACAAAGAGCACCAAATCATTCTCTTCAAGTTGTAAACGTACTGTCAATTCGCTTTCAATACTTGTCAAGAATTTCGCAACTGGCCCACTGATAGCTCCATCTGTAAATTTGATCCAAGCAAGGCCTTTGGCACCAAATTGTTTTGCAAATTCTGTTAATTTATCAATGTGTTTGCGTGAATA
The DNA here is from genome assembly GCF_002360305.1 of Streptococcus sp. UBA3373. NCBI lineage: Bacteria > Bacillati > Bacillota > Bacilli > Lactobacillales > Streptococcaceae > Streptococcus > Streptococcus sp. UBA3373. The sequence goes on from NZ_DEQF01000026.1 coordinate 34,845, forward strand.
CTTGTCCGCATTTCCTTTAACCACGATAGCTTTGACTACTGGTGCTTGTGAAAATACTTTGAAGTCAACATCCTTGACAAGTTCTGTCAAGTCCTGTAAAAGCATTTCAAATCGTGTGTCAGGTTTGTCTGAACCATAATTGTTCATGGCATCATCATAAGACATACGTGGGAATGGTAGAGTTACGTCGATACCTTTGGTATCTTTCATAACTTTGGCAATCATTCCTTCAGTGATATCTTGGATATCTTTATCTGATAAGAATGACGTTTCCATATCCACTTGTGTAAACTCAGGTTGACGATCTCCACGCAAATCTTCATCACGGAAACATTTTACGATTTGGTAGTAACGGTCAAAACCAGCATTCATCAACAATTGTTTTGTGATTTGTGGGCTTTGTGGCAAAGCGTAAAAATGACCTTGGCTCACACGGCTTGGCACCAAATAATCACGCGCTCCTTCAGGCGTTGATTTTGTCAACATCGGTGTTTCAACGTCAATAAATTCAAGGTCGTCCAAGTAATTGCGGATAGAGTGTGTCACCTTCGCACGCAATTTAAAGTTGTTAAGCATTTTTGGACGGCGAAGATCCAAATAACGGTATCGCAAACGATTGTCATCTGTCACATCAACATCATCTTTGATTTCAAATGGTGTTGTTTTAGCAGTGTTTAGGATGGTCAATGCTGACACTTTCAATTCAACCGCACCTGTTGGCAAGTTTGGATTTTCTTGTTCGCGTAAGGCAACTTCTCCTGTCACCTCGATAACGAATTCGTTACGAAGGCTTTCTGCTGTTGCCATAACGTCGCTTGAAACTGTTTCAGGATTGATGACCAATTGCATAATCCCTTCACGGTCACGAAGATCGATGAAAATAAGTCCACCTAAATCACGACGACGACCGACCCAACCTTTAAGAGTCACTTCTTGGCCAATATGTTCGCTACGAACACGACCCGCATACATTGTACGTTTCATTGCTATCTTTCTCCGTTTTTTAATTTATTCATTCCCACCTATTATAGCAAAAAGCACGAAAAAACCCCACCCATGCGGTAGAGTTTTTTTACCTTTTCCCAATTAAGCCTTTTCACGTGCTTTCTTCATTGAAAAAGCAATTAGCTTAGTTTTCTGAAAATATCTGAAAAGTTTGTTTCAATTTCTTCAAAGCTTGCGGTCACTTCTTCGCGGGTTTGGTTGTTTTTGACCGTTACTTGACCTGCTTCCACTTCACTTTCTCCCAAAGTGATGATGGTTTTAGCATGGAAAGTATCCGCAGATTTGAATTGTGCTTTGATTTTACGTCCGAGGTAATCACGTTCTGCTGCAAAACCTTGATGACGAAGGGCTTGAACAAGTTCTAAAGCTTTAAGATTTGCACCTTCTCCCAAAACAGCAATGTAAACGTCCAAATCATTTTCAATCGGTAATGCAATGCCTTGTTTTTCCAAGATAAGAAGCAAACGTTCAAGACCAAGTCCAAAGCCAAAACCAGGGGTTTCTGGACCATCAAAGTAATCTACAAGACTATCGTAACGCCCACCCGCACAAATGGTCAAATCAGATTTGTCAACGGTTGTGATAAACTCAAAAATCGTGTGGTTGTAATAATCTAAGCCACGCACCATATTAGTATCAATAACGTAAGGAATATGAAGGGCTTCAAGCATGTCACGAACCGCATCAAAGTGAGCTTGGCTTTCTTCATCGAGGTAATCTAAAATAGATGGCGCATTTTCAACAGCTTGCTTGTCCTCTTTTTCCTTCGAATCCAAGACACGAAGCGGATTTTCATCCAAACGGCGTTGGCTATCTTTTGACAATTCATCACGCATTGGTGTCAAGTAATCAATCAAGGCTTGGCGATAAGCCGCACGACTAGCCGCACTTCCTAGGGTATTTAAATGAAGAGTGACATCTTTGATCCCTAGGGTTTGGAACAATTGGTAAGCCATGGCAATGGTTTCCACATCTGTAGCTGGATTAGCAGAGCCAAAGCATTCCACACCAATTTGGTGGAACTCACGCAAACGACCAGCTTGTGGACGCTCGTAGCGGAACATTGACCCAATATAGTACATTTTCACAGGTTTTTGTACTTCTGGCGCAAATAATTTATTTTCCACAAATGAACGCACCACAGGAGCCGTACCTTCTGGACGCAAGGTAATGTGACGGTCACCCTTATCGTAGAAATCATACATTTCTTTTGTCACAATATCCGTTGTGTCACCAACTGAACGGCTAATCACCTCGTAATGCTCAAACATCGGTGTGCGGATTTCGCTGTAATGGTATTTCTTGAATGTTTCACGCGCAACAGCTTCGACATATTGCCACTTTGCGCTTTCGCTAGGTAAAATATCTTGGGTTCCTTTAGGTTTTTGCAGTTTCATAATAAGATACACTGGCACCAAATTTTCAAATTTAGCCCCTTCATTCCTTTCTACTATTGTAGCGATTCAATCATTCCTATTTTATCACAAAAACAAGTTCTAAAGAAGAAGCACAACCTTTTTTTAGGATTTCTTCGGCTATTTTTAAATTTTTTGTCAAGTAACTTTACTTTACAAAAAAGATATGGTATGATGTTAAAGTTGATTGAAAATCAAGAACTAAAAAATTATCGGAGGAAATAACAAATGGCAGTACCTGCACGTCACACTTCAAAAGCGAAGAAAAACAAACGTCGTACACACTACAAATTGACTGCTCCATCAGTAAAATTTGACGAAACTACTGGAGATTACTCACGTTCTCACCGTGTATCACTTAAAGGATACTACAAAGGACGTAAAATCGCTAAAGCAGCTAAATAATAGAAGGGAGATACCATGCGCGTAAATATCACACTTGAACACAAAGAATCTGGTGAACGCTTGTACCTTACTTCAAAAAACAAACGTAACACTCCAGACCGTCTTCAATTGAAAAAATACTCACCAAAATTGCGTAAACACGTAATCTTTACTGA
>NZ_DEQF01000050.1:0-26849 GCF_002360305.1 Streptococcus sp. UBA3373
AAAAAGATAAAAATAAAACAGCCAATACTGACTGTTTTATTTTATATCAAAACTATGGCACTATTCTGAGTCAGATGAGTCAGCCATTTTTTCTTTGACTTCATCATATGAAAGGGCATGTGCTTCTTGATTATCTTTGTCTTGTTCTTCAGGCATTTTTCCTGTTTCGTAAATAGACTTGATTTGAGCAGCATCAAGGGTTTCATATTTAAGAAGGGCTTCTGCAATAAGTTTATGTGTTTCACGGTTGTTATTGATGATATCAGCCGCTTTATCACGTGCTTCATTAAGCAGTTTACGAACTTCGTCATCAATTATTTGTGCGGTTTGAGCAGAATATGATTTTTCTGGTGACATTTGTCCTGTCATGACGGCATGGTTTCCTTCATATTGAACAGGTCCTAATGTATCACTCATACCATATTCAGTAACCATAGCACGTGCGATTTGGGTAGCTTGTTCAAAGTCATTTGACGCACCTGTCGTTTGAGCATTAAAGATAATTTCTTCTGCAACACGACCACCCATTAAACCAGCCAATTGTTCTTTCAAATCATCTTTTGAATGCAACATTTGATCTTCTTTAGGAAGGGCAATCATGTAACCACCTGCGCGACCACGTGGAACGATCGTTACTTTGTGGACGACACGCGCACTTGAAAGCACCAAACCAACGATGGTATGTCCAGCTTCGTGGTAGGCCACCATTTCGCGTTCTTTTTGAGAAATCGTACGGTCTTTCTTAGATGGACCTGCAATAACACGATCTTCTGCCTCATCAATATCAGAAGCATCGATTTTCTTCTTATTACGACGTGCTGCAACTAAGGCTGCTTCGTTAAGAACATTTTCAAGGTCTGCACCAACAAATCCTGGTGTTTGTTGCGCGACAACTTTCAAATCAACGTCTGATGCCAAAGGTTTATTCTTAGCGTGAACGCGTAAAATAGCTTCACGTCCCTTAACATCTGGTCTACCAACCAAAATCTTACGGTCAAAACGACCTGGACGAAGAAGAGCTGGGTCTAGGACGTCACTACGGTTGGTTGCTGCGATAACAATAATACTTTCGTTGCCTTCAAAACCATCCATCTCGATAAGAAGTTGGTTAAGGGTTTGTTCGCGTTCATCATTTCCGCCACCCATACCGGCACCACGACGGCGGCCGACAGCATCGATTTCATCTATGAAAATGATGGCACGTTCTGCTTTTTTAGCATCTTCAAAAAGGGATCTCACACGGCTTGCACCGACACCGACGAACATTTCAACGAAGTCAGAACCTGAGATAGAGAAGAATGGAACACCTGCTTCACCGGCAACGGCTTTAGCAAGAAGGGTTTTACCTGTTCCCGGAGGGCCTTCAAGAAGGACACCAGCAGGAATTCTAGCACCAAGTGCTTTGTATTTCTTCGGATTTTTCAAGAAGTCAACAACTTCAACTAGTTCTTGTTTTTCTTCTTCTGCACCGGCAACGTCAGAGAAACGTACTTTCACGTTGCCTTGGCTCTGAGATTTGGCTCTGTTTCGACCAAAGTTCATCGCTCCTCGTGCACCATTTCCGCCTTGGTTCATCATCATAAAGAAGAAGACAACCATCAAGATAAGTGGTACATAAGTGATGATATAAGTAATCCAAGCACCGCTAGAGCTTTCCTGTTTGACTGTTATAGAAACATCTGCATCCTCAGCAGCCTTGGTTAACGTTTCAACAGAAGAATCGCTTGGCAAAACAATTGACGTAAATTCGGTTACTTCAGCTGTTTTTCGACCTTCTAAAAATGGCAAGCTGGCACTTGTTTTCGTTGATTGTGCTTTGGTGTATTCACCACTAACTTCAATCACACTGCCGCTTGGTTGGTAAGTGATAGACTTAACATCCCCTGACTTAATGCGTTGCATTAAAGTCGAGTAATTAATTTGTTGACTTTGTGTACTTGATCCCCTTAAGTAATATTGAAAGGCTGTAATCCCTGCAATAATCAAAAGAATATAAATAAAGGAATTTCGAACAAAGCCATTATTTCTATTATTTTTCATACAATAATTTTAACCCTCTATTTATCTGAGTAAATTTCTTCTTTAAGGACTCCTACATATGGTAAATTACGATAATGTTCTGCATAATCAAGACCAAAACCAACAATAAACTCGTTTGGCACATCGTAGCACACATAATCTGCTTCAATATCAACCACACGACCTTCTGGTTTATCAAAAAGGGTTGCGATTTTTACAGAATTGGCTTTACGGTATTTAAACATATCTCGTAGGTAGAGCAAAGTACGTCCTGTATCAATGATATCTTCAACAAAGATAACATCACGACCTTCGATATTGGTATCGACATCTTTGAGAATTTTTACTTCACCGCTACTTGTTGTTTGGTTCCCGTAACTAGACACAACCATAAAATCCAATTCCACTTTGGTATCGATATGCTTTATCAATTCCGCGATAAAAGGAACTGAGCCTTTTAAAATACCAATCAAAAGAGGATTTTTACCATTATAATCTTTTGTTAATTGTTCGCCTAATGCTTTCGTTTTAGTAATAATCTCTTCCTCTGAGTACAAAACTTTTTCAATATCTTGTTCAAGCATGACATCACCTGTTTCTAATTTTTTCAATATGCAATGTGCCCTCCATTATACCATATTTGGGAGCTTTTCTCAAATAAGTTTTACCGGCAACTAGTACAAAAATCACTTGACCGTCTTGCTCTCCCACAATTGCCTCTGAACGGTCTTGCAAGGAGATTTTTTCGTCAATAAATAGCCGCCGTAATTTTTTGGAAAAAGCACCAAAATCAATATAGTCACCTGGTTGTCTGTGCCTTAATTTAATAGGAGTCACATGATACAAAGGAATGCCTTTGTTATTCCTCTCATTATTAAAGTGAAATTGGTACTGACCATATCTGACTATACCGCCATATTCTAGCATTTTTTGAGGTATTTCCCCATCGGTCTTAGGGCTGATTTTTGTGATGTGAAATTGCTTGGCATCTTTAATTAGTCGATAATCATTTTTAATGTGATAATCCAGATTTTGTCGCTGACGCAATAGATTAAGCATTCCTTCAAACTGAGCATGAGATACTTGCAAATCAGGAAATTGGCTCAGATAATCTTGAAAAAGGAAAAATTGCACGGCCTTACTTTGAGCTAAAAACTGTGAACAATCTGTTCTGTCAATGGTTGCCGTTAAATCTTGCAAAGCTTGAAAAAGCGTCTGACTTTCTTCGCCTAAATGCCGAAGAGCTTGTCTAAACTTTGGATTTTCTTGCTCTAAAGTTGGGAGGTATTGATTTCTAATGCGATTACGCAGGTAGTCCAAAGAAGCGTTAGAGGCATCTTCAAAATGGAAAATATCTGGTAAATCAGCCTTTGAAATGGTCAAAAATGGGCGAATGAGTTCTCCCGTTCCAAAGGAGCTAACCGCCTGCATTCCCGCTAAATAGCGAAGGCGGCTACCACGCAATAAACGCATCAAAATCGTTTCAGACTGGTCATCTGCATGGTGGGCAGTGACTACGGCAGTGTAGTTTTGTTCTGTCATGACTTTCTTGAAAAAAGCATACCTGAAATCACGCGCAGCTTTTTCTGAAAAAACACCTGAAAAAGCCGACATAAAAATCGGAATATGGTGCTCCCTTGCCCATTTTCTCAAATAAGCCTCTTCTTCTTCTGAAGCTGCTCGCTGCTTGTGGTTGACATGAACAATGCCAATCTCAATTTCCAGTTGATGTCGGTAAATATACAAAAAGTGTAGCAGATTCATCGAATCTACTCCACCTGATACTGCTATTAATACTTTTTTATGCTTGGCAAAATAAGCCTTTTTTTGAATCTTTTTGACTAATGGTTCGTACATTTTATTTTAAAATACTATAAACGTCATTGGCGATATTGGTGATATCGTCATAAGAAGCATTATTGGTAAAAATCGATAGAATAAAGGGTTGGTCGGCATAGACAATTGCAACATCGTGCTTGTAGTCGTATGCGTCTCCAATTTTATGCGCCACTTGCACATCAATATCTTTTGAAATACGAGTGCTGTCAAAATCAGTTGACGACAGGTAAGAAATGATTTCGCCATTTTGATTGTAAATGGCTTCCATCAAATTTGCTACTGTCTTGGCAGACATATTGCGTTCTTTCATGTCAATCGGTGTCCCTGCGACAGCCGTGATGGTATTGTTGAAATCATCGTCATATTGATGCGCAACGTAGTAACCCAAAATGTTTGTTGCGACATTGTCAGAATACTGAGCGACAGCTTTTAGCAAAGTATCAACCGTGTATTCTTTATTGTCAGCTGACTTGCTCATTTTCCCGCTGCCACCTGGCTCATAGGACTTATCAAAATGATTGACCGCATCTACGTAGACCAACTTATCGTCTGACGTGATAGCTCCTTTTTGCAATTGAGCCTCAACATAATAAAGGGTCGCTAATTTGGCAACGCTAGCAGAATACATGACCGTATCGGCGTTGATTTCTGCGGTTACTTGCGTTCCTAATTGTTTCACGTAAATCGAATAATTGCTCTTATTGTATTTTTGGTTGAGCATGGCTTGCACTTTTTGCATACGATTATCCGTTTCAGACAAATCCGTCGCAGCAATCCAACCTTTACCATCAACCTTGTAATAAGTGCCGTGACTTGTGACGGCTTTTTGAGTAACGGTGACCTTGCTATAAGGCGTTAAATCCGTCTTGACCGATTTCGTTCCTGTTACATAAGGCGTTTGATAAACGGTAAAGCCATCGTTTAGCCAAAAATCTTGAGTAATGGCTTCTTGACTAAGAACCACATCATCACTAACCACCTGTCGACTGGCTTCAATATAACTACCGTCTGATAATTTAAAAACAGGGATAGTGGCGTCATTGACGAGCCAATCTGTGATGGTTAACGGTGTGTTAGCTGATAAGGTATCCGCAGCAACGGTCAAATCCGCATCTTTATAAGTCGTGCTATCTTGGATGAGAATTGGATTTTGAGGAATGGCATCAAAATAGGTTGAGGATGACACAACTGTCGTATTGAGATGATACTTTTCCTCATTGCTTAAATCCATGTCTTTTTCTGTACTAATAACTGGAAGAGAGACCAAAAAAAATGGTATTAGCATTACTGCAAATAGTTTTTTCACTGGTTTCTCCTTCCGTTACTGTTTTTGTGATGAATGATGATTTTCTTCTCTTAAAGCTTGATTTTCTTTAGCGAGTTCTTCTAACTTATCATCAGAATAAGCTAGAAATTTTTCAATTGTTTCAATTAAATGTTCCATAAATTATTTTGGTAATAGATTTGGTAATGGGTAAACCGTTTCACCCGAGCGCGATAAGTAGTATTTGGCACGCGCATACTTAGCGACATAATTATCGTCTTTTAAGCGATTGGCAAGAACTTTCTCTGCATCCGCTTCAACGACCAATTTGTCGTAGTCTTTTTGCAGGGAAACGACCTTGGCTTTTTGTTCCTGTAAAGTCTGGTAACTTTTGACCAGATTATAGGTCGGTAAGATAAACAAGAGCATCACGACCACCAAAATCCACCCCATAAAACGATGCCGTTTGCGATTTTCCTCTTCAAGATAGCGTTTTTTGGTGTTTTCGTCGTTGATGTACTGATTGTTTAATTGAACGATATTAGGCTTCTCCATCCGCTTCTATCCTTGTTTCCTTAATGATTTCGTACATTTTGGCTGCATCTTCTTTTTTGGTGCTGTCTTTCATTTCCAAAACACGCACCGTTAGCAATTTATTTCCAAAACGAATTTCCACTTCGTCATTGATTTTTAAATCGGTTGATGATTTGGCTAAGATGCCATTGACTTTAATACGTCCTTTGTCTGCGACTTCTTTCGCCACTGGACGACGTTTAATAATACGGGATACTTTCAAATATTTATCAAGTCTCATAATCATTTACCTCGTAACTGTTTTATTTTATCATTTTTTGTGTAAAATAGCTGGCTTAAATGAGTTTGTTAAAATACTGTAATAAAAGGCATCAACAAACTTAAAGATACTGTTGTCAGCTAGTCTTTGTCTATCTTGCGAGCCTTGATTTCCGCCAGCATCTGACCAAAGTGCTGCAATTCCTCTAAAATCTCGTAGTCTTTTTTACCACGGACATTGAAGATAATTTCGATTTTACCTTGATTTTCGCTGATGCGGGCTTTCAAGTTCGTTTTTGACAGAGCTTCAAAGTAATCTTGGGTCAGATAATGTTGCAGCAACGCTTTTTCAAAACGCACCAACACATTGGTGTCTTTTCGCTCGACCAATTCAGCAAAAGCATTGTCCATATAAGCTTTTACTAAGCCAATCTCAAGCAAATAAGCCACTTGGTCTGGGTACTCACCAAAACGGTCAATCAACTCATCTTGCAAACTTTGGTAGTCGCTGTGATTAGCGATGTCGCGAATACGCTTGTAAATTTCGATTTTTTGGCGCTCGTCTTCAATGTAATCACTTGGAAGGTAAGCATCAATTTGGAGATTAACCTCAGCATTACTCTTACGACGCACTTGGGATTTTCCTTGTTTTTTGGCAATGGCTTCCTCTAAAAGTTGCGAATACATCTCAAATCCAACCGAATCAATAAAGCCACTTTGTGAAGCCCCTAAAATATTACCTGCGCCACGGATAGACAAGTCCCGCATGGCAATTTTAAAACCAGAACCCAGTTCAGTGAAGCCTTTGATAGCATCCAAACGTTTTTCAGATACCTCTGTCAAAATCTTATCTGGTCGATACATGAGATAAGCATAGGCAATACGATTAGAGCGCCCCACACGTCCACGCAGTTGATACAAGGTTGACAAGCCCATATGGTCTGCATTTTCAATGAATAAGGTATTGACATTTGAAATATCAACTCCTGTTTCGATAATGGTGGTCGCCACCAAAACATCGTAAACACCGTCAATAAAATCCATGAGGGTATTTTCCAATTGAATCTCACTCATCTGACCATGCACAAAACCGATACTAGCTTCAGGAACCAATTCTTGCAGTTCTGCGACTTTTTGGTCAATACTGTCAACTTTATTGTAAATGTAGAAGACCTGTCCGCCACGGTCAATCTCACGGATAATAGCTTCACGAATTAAGCCAGGATTGGTTTCCAAAACATAGGTTTGAACAGGATAACGGTTGGTTGGTGGGGTTTCAATAACCGATAAATCACGAATGCCCAGCATTGACATATGAAGAGTTCGAGGAATAGGTGTTGCCGTTAGGGTCAATACATCCACTTTGGCCTTTAGCTCCTTGAGTTTTTCCTTGTGTTTAACTCCAAAACGCTGCTCTTCATCGATGATAATCAAACCCAAATCAGCAAAGACAACATCCTTAGACAAAAGACGGTGAGTACCAATGATAATATCAATTTGCCCTTTTTTGAGTTGCTCCAAGGTTTCATTTTGCTCTTTCTTGCTGCGAAAACGGCTGAGCACTTCCACCTTGACAGGATAATTGTCAAAGCGTTCTGAAAAATTGGTGTAATGTTGCTGGGCTAAGACGGTTGTAGGTACCAAAACCGCGACTTGCTTGTGGTCTTTGACCGCTTTAAAAGCGGCTCGCATAGCAACTTCTGTCTTACCAAAACCGACGTCTCCCACTAGCAAGCGGTCCATTGGTTTATCTTCTTCCATGTCCTGCTTAATTTCTTTGATAGAGCGCAATTGGTCTTCTGTTTCGACAAAGGCAAAATCATTGTCAAATTCGCGCTGCAAATCATCATCTGGTGAAAAAGCAAAACCTTTTAATTGGCTACGCTCAGCATATAATTTCAGCAAATCATCAGCAATATCTTCCACTTGTTTAGACACTTTTTGCTTGGTCTTTTGAAAACGCCCGTCATTAAGTTTATTGATTTTTGGGGCCTTGCCGTCAGCTGAAACGTATTTTGAGAGGCTTTCAATTTGTTCAATTGGCAAAGAAATGGTGGCCGAATCTTGGTATTGAATAGTGAGATAATCACGGTGAACCCCATGAATATCAATGGTTTCAATACCTAAAAATTGGCCAATTCCGTGGATTTGGTGAACCACATAATCGCCCTTTGAAAGCTCATTATAGTCTTTCAAACGCTCCGCATTGCTGATATTGGAGTGACGAACACGGCGTTTAATCTTTTTATGGTAGATTTCACGCTCAGTGATAACCACCAATTTGTCATCCGCAAAGTAAAAACCGTTGGATAAGTTGCCAACCAAAAGCTGAGCTTGTTTTGGCTCAACGTCATCACTGGCTACAATCGGCAATTGCAAACCGTATTCTTGTAAATCTTTCTGTAAACGTTCCGCACCATGTTGTGAATCTACTTGAATGATAACCGTCGCTTTTGATTTTTGGTAACGATGCACTTCTTCAATCACTAGCGGTATCTGGTTGAAAAACTCCTGCATCGGATACTGCGTGAGCTGGTAGAGATGGGCAAATTTGAGATTTCCAAGACCCTTATGAAAATGAGAGAAAAAGGTCGCAGGCTGATACTGACGCAGTTTTTTATAGCTATCTGCAAAGTAAACCAAACTTGACACAGCTTTACCACGTTGTAAATCTTCTGTCAATAAGTTGGCAACTTCCAAATCCACCTTGGCATTACGGTCGATGACCTTTTGAAAATCATCAAAGAAAACAGGCGTTTCTTTTGGAATGTAATCCAATAAGGTCCATTCTTTCGCGTAGAAGATAGAAGCAAAGCGTCTGATATCAGCATGCTTATAGCCTGCCTTGGTAGACTCATAAACCTCGCTTAAATAAGCATGTTGCTCCTCTTTTGCCGTTTCCAAATACTTTTCCAAAGACTTGGTCGCTCTGGCAAAATCTTCCTCATACAACAATAAATCATCTGCTGGAAAAATAGTGACATGAGAAAGGGTATCAACAGACTTTTGACTGCTTACCTCAAATTGCCTAATGCCATCAATCTCATCTCCGAAAAATTCCAAACGGTAAGGACGGTCAGCCGTAATTTCATAAATATCAATGATATCACCACGTTGGCTAAATTCTCCTGGGTTAAGAACTTGGTTGGCACGTTGGTAACCAAGTAAAGCTAGTGTTTTGACCACGTCGTCCAATTCGTAGCTATGCCCTAACTCAAAATGCAGTTGATTATGAGCGTACGTTGCAGGGTTAGGTAATAGTACCCGTGTCCCCATTAAACTAGTCACCAAAACACCTGTTTGCTCTGCATTCTGCAAAAAATTAAGGCTTTCCAAGCGCGAATTGACCTTGTCCATCGAAGAGAAAATAAACTCTGCCGCTGCGACATCATCTGCAAAAAAGGTGTAAACTTGCTCTTCCCCAATCAAACTCGACAAATCGCTGGCTAGTTTTTCCACCTCATTTTGAGTGGAAGTGATAACAACATACTTGCCCTTATTGGCTTGATAAGCTGAAGCAATGGCTAAGGCGCGACTAGAGCCAGACAAGCCCATGATTAGCTGGCGTTCCAATTGGGAAACGTGAGCCTGCCAATCTTGAATGAGCTTATTTTGGCTAAATAAATCAATAATATTCATTGTACTACCCATTAAATCGTTGCATGGTTTTGGCAAAATCGGCTTCTTGCAAATAAAATTGGACAGCATCTGTCACTTTATCTAGAGCTTGCTCAACCGTAATCTTTTCATCTACATCAAATGTCCCAAGGACATGGTCCACCACGGTGCGCCCTTGTTTAGGACGTCCAATACCGACTTTGATACGGTCAAAGGTTTGCGTACCTGTATGAGCAATAATAGACTTAATCCCATTATGACCGCCCGCAGAGCCTTTTTGACGCAAACGCAAACGTCCCACTTCCATATCCAAATCATCATAGATAACCACAAAATCAGCAATATCGATATTAAAGTAGGTCAACAAAGCATGAACCGCCAAACCTGAATTATTCATAAATGTGGTTGGTTTTACCAAATAAATCTTTTCCCCGTTGATAAAGCAAGACCCGACTTCTGCTTTAAAGTTCTTATCCTCTGAAAAAGTCACTTGAAACGCTTGAGCCAAACGGTCAATCGTCATAAAACCAATATTATGTCGTGTATCATGGTATTTACTGCCTGGATTTCCCAGACCAACAATCATTTTTACCATATGTTTTCCTTTCAACTACCAAAAGGCTGGAAAATACTTTTTCCAACCTTGCTTATCTGTCATTTAGTTTATACGTTAAAGCGGAATTCCATGATATCGCCATCTTGAACCACATAATCTTTTCCTTCTTCACGAAGACGACCTGCTTCTTTGACTGCTTTTTCTGAGCCATAAGCAATCAAATCATCATAAGACATAGTGATGGCACGGATAAATCCTCGCTCGAAGTCTGAGTGGATGATACCTGCTGCTTGAGGAGCTTTAATACCACGTTTAAAGGTCCAAGCACGCACTTCTTTTTCCCCTGCTGTAAAGTAAGTCCCAAGACCAAGTAAATGATACGCCGCACGAGTCAATTTGTCAACACCAGATTCTGTTAAGCCTAAATCTTCAAGGAAGAAAGCTTTGTCTTCATCATCTAGTTCTGAAATTTCTTCTTCGGCACGTGCTGAGATGACAACCACTTCTGCATTTTCAGTTGCCGCAAATTCACGAATTTGTTTGATATATTCGATGTCATCTGGGTTTGCAACTTTGTCTTCATCGACATTTGCCACATAAAGGACAGGTTTTGTCGTTAGAAGGAATAATTGTTTCACGATTTTTTGTTCATCTTCTGTAAAGTCAATGGTACGCGCTGATTTTCCGTCCTCAAGCACTGGCTTGATTTTTTGAAGAACGTTAAATTCTGCAATGGAATCCTTATCTTTTTGCGTGCGAGCAATTTTTTCAACACGCGCATAACGTTTATTAACCGATTCTAGGTCAGCTAAAATCAATTCTAGGTTAATGGTATCAATATCAGCAAGAGGGTCAACAAAAGCATCCTCACGTCCTTGTTCACGCATGACATTTTCATCGTCAAAAGCACGCACCACGTGTACAATCGCATCGACTTCACGGATATTGGCAAGAAATTTATTTCCAAGACCTTCCCCACGTGAAGCCCCTTTTACGATACCTGCAATATCTGTAAATTCAAAAGTTGTTGGAACTGTTTTTTTCGGTGTAATCAATTCCGTTAATTTTTGCAAGCGTTCATCTGGCACTTCAACCATTCCCACGTTTGGGTCAATCGTTGCAAATGGATAGTTAGCAGCCTCTGCTCCTGCTTTGGTAATCGCATTAAATAGCGTTGATTTCCCAACGTTAGGTAAACCAACAATACCTGCTGTTAAAGCCATGTTTTTATCTCCATTCAAAATATTCAATCACTACTATTATACCAAAAAAAAGTAAAAAAGGCTTGCCCATAGGCAAACCAAATCAACCAAAAATTTTTGGAAAAGTGTTTGGAAGAAACCAAGACAAAAAGCCACCGATAGCTAAGATAATCCACCAGTACTGAGATAAGAATTCCCAAGCATTCATGGTCTTGTTTTCTCTGACTTCCACCACACGCTCAATCTTTTTTTCAGGTTTTATTCCAAGAACCAACTCATCTAAGCTAACGTCCAAAATAGTAGCCAACTTCACTAAATTTTCCATATCTGGTGTTGCTTCACCCGTTTCCCATTTTGAAATAGCTTGACGTGAGATAAAAAGTTCCTGTGCCAAACCTTCTTGTGAGAAAGCTTTTTCTTGACGAAGCTGTTTTAATTGTTTTGCAAAGACTGTCATTTGGTATCCCTACTTTCTTTTTTTACACAGGATAGCAAAAATCTCTGGGATAATCGAGCACTTTTTCAAGCAACTCCTAGTTGCAAATAGCTAAAAATCCTAATATTAAAGGCTTTTCTTGGTTGCGGCTTTATTTTGGTAATACTTTTCGCATCTTTCGTTCAAAATCATGACGGCTCATCATGACAACGTGGTCACAGTTGGTACAACGGATTTTAATATCTGCACCAATTCGGATAACTTCCCACTCATTGGCTTTTTTACCAGTTGATTTAATGGTGCAAGCATGAGGTTTTTTCATTTCAACATAACTGCCAATAACGTACATAACTTCTCCTCTAAAACGAAATGAAAAAGAAAAGTTTTAGAAGGCCTTAAACAAGGACTCGGTCAACTTTTCTCACAAAAAGGATTAATTGGTGCGAACTGGTGTAATCAGTTGAACAAAATTCTCAGTATCATCACCAGGCATTAAGGTAAATGGACGAACAGGGGAAATAAAACGTATCATGACTGTTTCGCTCTTCAAGGCTTTCAACGCTTCAATCAGATAAGTTGGGTTAAAACTAATGGTTAAATCACTACCAGACTGGCTGATGCTATCTAGCTCTTCGTTAACTTTCCCCACTTCTGGTGAATTAACGTGAGATGAAATGCTATCGCTGGTGATTTCCAATTTAACCGTTCCGTTTTGTGTCGCATTTGAAATCAAGTAAGCACGCTCCATAGCTGAACGAAGGGCTGCGGTGTTAAAGGTTACTTCTGTTTCAAAAGAATTGGTCAACAAACGGTCGGTATCAGGGTAGTTTCCCTCTAAAAGACGGGTATAAAAACTAATGTAGTCACTTCTAAACAAAACTTGACTATCTGAAAAGAAAACTTCAACGGTTTCAATGTCATCTGTGAAAACTGCTGAAAATTCACGCAAAGATTTGCTTGGAATGACCATGTTAAAGTTTGCTGAGGTATTTTCCAAAGTCAATTTGCGTTGGCTCATGCGGTGAGAGTCCGTCGCTACTGCCTTAAATTCTTTTTGCTCACTAAGCACCATGTGGACTCCAGTCAAAATAGGACGGCTTTCTTGAAGGCTAGCTGCAAAAGCTGTTTCTGAAATAATACTTTTCAACAGTTTGGTTTTAAGAACTAGCGGATTTTCAGTCGTCATTTCTTGCAAACGTGGGTAGAGATCCACATCTTTTCCTTTTAGGGTGATTTCTGATTTGCCACTTGTTAACACGATTTGGTGATGATCAATTTCGGTAAAATCCAAACTCACATCAGGCAGACTTGAGATGATATTGATAAAGAAATTTGCTTCTAGTAAAACAGCTCCTGGTGAGGTAATCAAAAGACCTGCATTTTCATTAGAAACTGGAATGGTATTTTCAATAGATATTTGACCATTAGACCCCGTTAGGACAATATGTTGCGCATGCACTTCAATTTTAATGGTTGATAAAATCGGAATAGCATTTTTAGAAGAAATGGCTCTTTTGGTTGCATTTAAAGCTTGAAGGAAAAAGGATTTATTGATGGAAAATTGTATCATTGGAATCTCCTTTAGTTATGATAATAAATTTAGTAGTAGTAGTAGGTCTTGTTGAAGCTGTGGAAAAGTCACAAAAAGCAGCAAAAAAACAGGGAAAAGAGTTGTGCACAAATTGTGGATAACTCTTTTTAAAAATCTAGATTTATCCACAAGGCTTATCTGATTTTATTTTTGATGGTTTCAATTTCAATGCGTAAGCTATCATCTTGAGCCAACATATTCTTGATTTTGTTGTAGGCGTGTAGGACGGTAGAATGGTCCCGTCCGCCAAATTCTTTTCCAATTTTCGGTAGCGAATTATCGGTCATTTCCCGTGCGAGGTACATAGCCACCTGACGTGCTAAAACGATGTTTTGAGTGCGTTTGGTCGCCTTGATTTCCTTAACTGTCACATCGTAAAACTTCCCAACTTGCGTTTGAATGTCCTCGATTGGAATGACGGTCATTTTAGGGTCATCTTGCTTACGTGCTCGAATGGCTTCTGCTGCGATGTCCACGGTAATGGTTTTGATTTTTTTGACGCTAGCCACAAGGCTAATATCGTTAAGCGCTCCTTCAAGGTCACGCACATTGGAATCAAATTGCCCTGCTAAATATTCAATGGTATCCTGCGGGAAAACATAGTCATATTCTTGGGTTTTATTGGTCAAAATCGCAACGCGAGTTTCAAAATCAGGCGGCGTGATATTGATGGTAAGTCCCCATTTGAAGCGCGTGACTAAACGTTGTTCCAAGTTATCGAGGTGGTCAGGTGTACGATCGCTAGTAAGGACGATTTGCTTATTATTATCGTATAAGGTATTGAAGGTATTAAAGAATTCTTCTTGCGTTCCGGATAGGGTTTTTTTAGCTAAGGATTGAATGTCATCAATCAACAAAACATCCAGATTGCGGAATTTTTCCTTAAGCTCTTCCATCGTGTCTAGACGAATGTGCGTCACAAACTCGTTGATGAAATTCTCAGCGGTGATGTATTTGACACGCGCATTAGGATTATTTTTTAAAACAGCGTGCCCGATGGCATTGAGCAGATGGGTTTTTCCAAGTCCTGGTCCTCCCCAAATGAAAAGAGGATTGTAGGTTGTTCCAGGAGCGTCAGCTACGGCATAAGACGCTGAAAAAGCCCAGCGGTTTTCATCACCTTGGACAAAATTATCAAACGTGTATTTTGGGTTTAAATCAGAATGCATCTGTGGTAGTGTGCTTTGTGGTTTTTCTACCGTTTGTGTGCTGTCCTGAGCTGGTGTTTGTACGTTTAAATCGTCTTCAAAAACGTATTGGATGACAATCTCTGCATTAAAAATTTCAAAACCAGCTGCTAGAATGATGGATTTCAGATTATTATTCCAAAACACTTCCTTGACAGGGTCGAGATAAATAAAAGCCATATGATTTTCAATTTTGAGCAGCCGTGCATCTAAGACGAAAAATTCATAAGTGGCTTGCTTCAATTGATTTCTGGCTAACTCTAAGACTCTGTTCCAAAATAATTGTTCATTCTCAGTCATAGTAGTTTTCCTTTTTTTGTTTTGTGGATAATCTTACCCTATTCTAACACAAAAAAAAGTTTTCCACAACAGGACAAAAGTAGAAATCCACAGGGTGTTTAAAAGGATTTCCACAATGTGAAAAAGAGTTTTCCACAAGCAGTGGAAAACTCTTGTATTGGTATAAACTAAAGTTTTTACAAGGTATTTTTCTTGTGGAAAACTCAGAAAAGAAAAAAGGGAAATCCACACGCTATTTGAACTTGTTGATAATTCTGTTAAAGTCTTCTTCTGACTGAAAATGCAAAACCACTTCTCCTTTTTGAGTGCTTTTGCTATTAGCAAACGAAATGCTAACGGGCAGTCCTAGACTTTGACTTAGGATGTCTTCATGGTGTTTTTTAAAAATATCCTTCTTCGCTTTCTTTTTGGGAGCACTTGGTTTGGGTTTTAGGAGTTGCTCCAGTTTTCGGACACTAATATCTTGGCTTAAAATGCGTTGGTACCACTGCTCCTGTTCTTCTTTGCTCTTTAAGGTCAACAACAAACGAGCGTGACCTTGCGACAAGCTTCCTTCTTCCACCGCGCGTGAAAGGCTGGGCGGAAGATTTAGTAATCGTAGGCAATTGGTAATGTAGGGACGCGATTTGCCCATGAACTGAGCCAATTCCTCATGCGTCATCTGATTTTTTTCAAGCAATTGCTTGTAAGCTTTTGCTTCTTCAATGGGATTTAAATCCGAGCGCTGTAAATTTTCAATAATCGCAAGCTGCATGCTTTTTTGGTCAGAAATAGTTTTGATGATGGCTGGAATTTCACTAAGACCAGCTAGTTTAGAGGCTTTTAGACGACGTTCGCCAGCGATAAGCTCGTAGCCAAAAACAGATGATTGTCGGACGATAATCGGCTGAATAAGCCCGTTTAACTTGATTGATTGGGCTAATTCTTCCAGTTCTTCTGGTTTAAAATCCAGCCTAGGTTGGTAGGGATTGGGCGAAATATCTTCAATGGATATAACTTGTAGTTTCTCTTTCATTTTCTCTCATCCTAAACTCTAAAAAGTGAAGCTGAGACCGTCTCAGCTTCACTTTTGGTCTATCATATTTTTTCCTTAGTTTGTACTTGATAAGTCTTGTGTTGTTTTACTTAAATCAATTGTCACAGTTTTCTTGTCTGTACCACGGTAGAAGGTTACTTTGACAGAGTCTCCAACAGAATGGCCGTAAAGAACGCTTTGTAGGTCAGAGGTTGATGTCACTTCTTGACCATCGACTTCTGTGATGACATCATATTTTTGAAGTTTTCCTTCAGCAGGCATGCCAGATTGAACTGAGGCAACAACCACACCGTTTGTGATACTTGTTGGAATATTAAGTTGTGCAATAGCATTGGTTGACAAATCAGACAAGTTAACCATTGAAATACCAAGCGCAGGGCGGATAACTTTTCCGTTTTCCTCCAATTGATTGATGATTTTCACCACATCATTTGACGGAATAGCAAAGCCCATACCTTCAACCGACTCACCAGAACTTGAAGTTGATGAAATCTTGCTAGAGTTAATACCGATGACTTGCCCTTCAATATTGATTAGCGCACCACCAGAGTTTCCTGGGTTAATGGCAGCATCTGTTTGAATGGCATTGGTTGAAATGGTTTCACCATTGTCATTAGTCATTGTTACAGTACGGCTTAGACTAGAAACGATACCTTGCGTTACTGAGTTTGCGTATTCTGTTCCAAGTGGGCTACCAATAGCAATGGCTGTTTCACCGACAGTGATTTTATTAGAATCGGCAAATTCGGCAACAGTTGTGACATCTTTAGACGAAATTTTCACGACAGCAATGTCAGAGTAAGTGTCAGCTCCGACCAATTCACCGACAACTTTTTTACCGTCGGCTAGCATGATTTCAATTTGTTCTGCGCCATCGACCACGTGATTATTGGTTACAACATAGGCTGAGTCACCATCTTTTTTGTAAATAACCCCTGAACCTTCGCTGTAAACTGACAAATCACCGCTGTTATTTGACTGGTTAATCGAATCGTCATTACCAAAAATCTGACTGTAAATGTCATTTCCTGAAGAAGAATCTGAACGGTAATTGATTACGGAAACGACCGCTCCTTGAACTTTTTCCACAGCTTTTGTGACATCAGTCGAATTGGTATAAGTCACGCTACTCGTAGTTGTTTTGGCACCTGAACCACTCACGTTAGATAGGGAGATTCCCGCACGATTTAATACCAAAATCGCACCTAAAATCCCAGCAACAAAGCTAACAAGCACAATAGCTAATGGTTTTAGCCAATTTTTGAAACGCCCTTTAGGCAGTTTAATGTTTTTCACTTAGCCACCTCCAAATTTTTCACTTAGAATATAAAAATCAACTTAATTATAACTTAAATAATGCGAAAAAGAAAGTAATACACAACCTGTGGAAAACTTTTAAAACTGTGAATATCTTCCCTGAAATAAAAAGGATCTAAGGGGACTAAAAAAGTTAATAACATGTGGATAAGGTGTTAAAAACTTGTGAATATGTGGTAAAATGTAAGGTATGAAAGTTAAAATTATTGCTGTTGGAAAATTAAAAGAAAAGTATCTAAAAGATGGTATTGCTGAATACCGTAAGCGCATGAGTCGGTTCACAAAGTTTGAAATGATTGAATTGCCTGATGAACAAACGCCAGATAAGGCTAGCGAAGCGCAAAATCAGCAAATCATGGAAAAAGAAGGCGATCGTATTTTAGCGAAGCTTTCTGAGCGTGATTATGTGATTATTTTAGCCATCGAAGGGGAAATGTTGAGTTCTGAGGCCTTTAGTCAGGTCATTTCAGATGTGACAGTGCGAGGTTATTCTAGCATTGCCTTTGTGATTGGTGGTAGTCTAGGTTTAGCGGACAAGGTCAAGCAAAAAGCTAATCTAAAGTTGAGTTTTGGCAAGATGACGCTACCTCACCAATTGATGCGTTTGGTGCTATCAGAGCAAATCTACCGTGCCTTTATGATTCAACAAGGCAGTCCCTATCACAAATAAAAAAGGAGGACTAGTGTCCTCCTTTTTCAGGCTTCGTTTTATGATCCCAGCAGGATTCGAACCTGCGACCGTTCGCTTAGAAGGCGAATGCTCTATCCAGCTGAGCTATGAGACCGTATCAACTTTGTTATTTTATCAAAAAAACGCCTGATTTGTCAACTAGAAACCAGATCCTTTAGCTGTTACCAAGTATTGATCAAAAATATCTTACTTTTTTTGAAAAAAACTATAGACAAATCTAAAATATCTGCTATAATAATAAAAGTAATGATGATTTGGTCCGTTGGTCAAGGGGTTAAGACACCGCCTTTTCACGGCGGTAACACGGGTTCGAATCCCGTACGGACTATAGCTGCTCTGCAGTTTTTTTCTTTATCCGGCATAGCTCAGTTGGTAGTAGCGCATGACTGTTAATCATGATGTCGTAGGTTCGAGTCCTACTGCCGGAGTGATAAGACACCCCGTCCTAAGTTTTGGCTTGGGACGTTTTTTATTCCGATACTGTAAAGCACATAAAAGAGATTAGGGAAAAACCTAATCTCTTTTTAAAGGCTTATTTAGCGCCTGCAGGGCGTTTTTTCTTTCTAATGATATAATAACCACTAAATACTAAGACACCAGCTAGGGATAGGCAGGCACCTAATTGGAACCCTTCAGGGACATAAGTTAATGTGACTTGACCTTGTCCTGCTTTGACGTTGACTTTCATAAAGCCGTCTTGAGCTTTTGTTAGAGCGATTTTCTTGCCGTTTTGAGTGGCTGTCCATCCTTTATCATAAGGTATGGTAAAGAGGAGAGAACTGTCCTTGTCAGCAGTGTAGGTGGCTGTTATGGTGTTTTTAGAAGTGGTCACTTGAACCTCTTGCTGATTGAGTTTATCCATTGCTTTTTGGTAACTGTTTATGTCAAGGGCATAAAAGTTAGGTTGGTCAAAGGAAACTTGTCCATTTTCAGGGAAATGGAAGGTAATATCAATGGTTTGTCCTAGATAAAAATAACCAAGGTCAAATAAGCTATAAGCATTGTCTGTGGTGTAATTAGTTGTCTGTCCATTGACGGTTATTTGGACAGATTCGTTATTTTCATTAGAGAAAGTAATATTAGGCACGCTGACATATAATTGCGTATTGTCGGGGACGGATACTTGGTAAGTAACTGCTGTGGTTACTTGCCCCTCGTAAGTTGTTGTAACACGGTTATTGAGCTGATTTGCCCCGCTAATGAGTTGAGAAGGTAAGCGGGTATAAAATTTCTCTGATAATCCTGTCAAACGATTGATGAAATTGGTTTGGTTATCCAGTGTATTGACGGTAAATGTGACATCTTTGTAAATGCCATTGGTTAAGATAGCCAGCTGACTAGCGTTTTGGTTTTCATAAAGCATGACGTTGCCAGAGCCGTCATTGTAATTGAAGCCGTACTTATTAACCCCAATTTCAGCGAGGTTGTACTTGATGCCAAATAAGCTATCCATTAGCAAGGTATTGTTTTGGTAACGTAGATTGAGGTTGGTCCCAGTTGATTTGAAACCTAGACGGTCTAGGGTGCTGCTAGAAGCGGTATTTCGAATAGATGAAAATTGCGAGATGCCGTTGTAATTGTATTTCATACTGTCGTTACCTGTCTGAGGAAGAAGTTCTTCCATACGGTAAAAGTTGCTATTTTCTGACTTGGTCTTCTTGACAAGCTTGTCAATGTCTGTCAAATACCGTTCATAACTTTGACGTGAAGGAAAGACCCATTCGTTGCCGAGAGCATTGATCTGATAGTAGGTATTGAGCGAAATCTCAAAGAGTGTAAACAAGAGTGTAAAGCCAACAAAAATAGTTAAGGAAAGACTATTTTTCGCATAGCTAACCAAAAGGGTTATGTAGGCTAGCAAAAAAGAAAATGTAATCACAATCTGTGACGTTTCTAAAAACTTGTAGTGGCTTTTTAGTACCACGGTGGCAATCAATCCAATAGTAACAGGAATGATTCCAACAAGGTATTGTTTTAAGCTTAATTCTTCTAAGTGTGACAGTGTTTCAGCTGCTAATAAAATCACGAGGATAGAGAAGGTCCAAGAATAGCGATGAAGAAACATATTTGGCGAATGCATCCCTTGCCAAATAAGGTCCAAGGGTTCAAGGTAGAAACTAGTGATAAGAACAGTTATCATGAGCCCGTAAGCAAGGCGCGTTTGCCACTTAATTGACTTAATGCTAAAGAAAACAAGAGCTAAAATGAGGGGGAAAATACCGACATAAATCATCGGAATGGAACCAAATTTTGTAGTGTCGTAAGCACCAACGAAATTTTTAGCAAAAATATCTAAAAACCAAGAAGAGTCAGACAACCAGCCTGTAAAGGATGAAAATTCTTCCCCGTGTGTTGAAAGGTCTAAATAAGTTGGCAGTAGCATGATGCAACTTGATAAACCTGCTGCGATTGACATCACTGTAAAGTCTAAAAATTGACGTCCAACCACTCGCCATTTTAAGTTTTTACTGAGTTGAACGAGAAAATAAAGGGTAAGAAAGATAGCAACCATGTAACCAAAATAGTAATTTTGGATAAAGAGAATGGTTAAGCTGACGTAGTAAAGAACGTATTTTTGCTGAGCCAACAAGCGATTTAACCCTAAAATAATCAAAGGGAGAAGGATGAAAACATCCAGCCACATATTGATTTCAATTTGGCTTATCGCAAAACTCATCAAGGCATAAGATGTTGATAAGATAATGCTCAGTGGTTTTAACACTTTGGGATAGAGATGTCTTAGGCTGTAAAAACAAGAGAGCCCCATAGAACCAATCTTGAGCAAGGTCAAGATATAAATAGCATCAGGCATTGTTTTTAAGCTAAAGAAATAAACGAGCGGCGAGAAGAAGCTCCCTAAATAATAACTTATCAAGGCGTAAAAGTTTAAACCTAGACCGCAGGTAAAGGTGTAAAAGAGGCTATCTGACCCATGTAAAATATTTCGTAAATTTTCAGCAAAAATGACATACTGATGAAAACCATCACTGGCTAAAATAGTCGTTTTGCTGTTGATGAAAATATCTTTGGAAAATAGGGTCACACCTAAAATAGCAACAGGCAAGATAAAGGCAATGAGGTAATAAAGGGTATTACGATTTGGTTTTAAAGATTTTAGTGTCATGGCTTTAGTAAGACAGGTTGAGATACTAATCCCAACCTGTTTCCTTCTATAAGTATCAAAATGATGTGAAATGTGATTTTGTTAATCTTTCCAAAGTTCTTGGACTTTGGCTTGAATCTCTTCATTTTCAAGAAACTCATCATATGTTTCGTCGATACGGTCAATGACCCCATTTTTAGAAATCACAACGATGTGATTAGCAAGGGTTTGGATAAACTCATGGTCATGACTGGCAAAAATGATTGATTCTTTAAAGTCTTTCAAGCCGTCGTTCAAACTTGAGATAGATTCCAAGTCCAAGTGGTTAGTTGGGTCGTCAAGCACGAGAACATTTGATTTCAATAGCATCAACTTAGAAAGCATCACGCGCACTTTTTCTCCCCCTGACAACACATTGACAGACTTGTTAACCTCATCACCAGAGAAAAGCATACGTCCAAGGAAACCACGAAGGAAGGTATTGTCGTCTTCTTCTTTTGAAGCAAATTGACGTAGCCATTCTAAGATAGATTCGCCAGATGCAAAATCACGTGAATTATCTTTTGGTAGGTAAGAGCGGCTAGTTGTCACACCCCATTTAATAGTACCTTCGTAGTCGATGTCATCCATCAAGGCACGAATCAAAGCAGTGGTTTGGATATCGTTTTGCCCGATGAAAGCAGTCTTGTCACCTGGTCGTAAAATAAAGCTGATATTGTCGATAACCGTTTCACCGTCGATTTTAACAGATAGGTTTTCGACTGTTAGCAAATCCTTACCGAGTTCACGCTCTGCATTAAACTTGATAAATGGGTATTTACGGCTAGAAGGAACAATTTCCTCTAACTCAATTTTATCAAGCATTTTCTTACGTGATGTGGCTTGTTTTGATTTAGAAGCGTTGGCAGAGAAACGTGCCACAAATTCTTGCAATTCTTTGATTTTTTCTTCAGCTTTGGCATTGCGGTCAGCTTGCAAACGAGCAGCTAGTTCTGAAGATTGTTTCCAGAAGTCGTAGTTACCAACGTAAAGTTTAATTTTACCAAAGTCAAGGTCAGCCATGTGCGTGCACACTTTGTTTAGGAAGTGACGGTCATGGGAAACCACGATAACGGTATTTTCAAAATCAATCAAGAAATCTTCTAACCAAGAAATAGATTGGATGTCAAGACCGTTGGTTGGCTCGTCAAGAAGGAGCACATCAGGTTGCCCAAATAAAGCCTTAGCCAAAAGCACCTTAACCTTGTCCCCGTTTGCCAATTCGCTCATGTTTTGGTAGTGGAGGTCTTCTGAAATGTTAAGGTTTTGTAGAAGTTGTGAGGCTTCGCTTTCAGCTTCCCAACCACCAAGTTCAGCAAATTCACTTTCAAGTTCTGCCGCACGAACACCGTCTTCATCAGAAAAGTCAGCTTTCATGTAAATAGCATCTTTTTCTTTCATGATGTTGTAAAGTTTTTCATTTCCCATGATAACTACATCAATGACACGTTCTTCTTCGTAGTCAAAGTGATTTTGGCGAAGAACAGACAAGCGTTCATTTGGTCCAAGTGAAACATGTCCAGTCGTTGGCTCGATATCTCCAGCTAAAATTTTTAGAAATGTTGATTTTCCAGCACCGTTAGCCCCGATCAAGCCGTAGGTATTTCCAGCTGTAAAGTTGATGTTAACGTCATCAAATAATTTTCGATCACTAAAACGCAATGATACATCAGAAACTGTAAGCATTTGTCACCTCGTAATATTTATCTATGACCTTCATTGTACATGAAAAAGGCTTAATTTTCAATGTGCGAAAATTAAGCCTTATCCTACATTGGTAAAATCAAATCTTCATCGTCAAGAGCGTACTGTTTTTTCAGACTAAAGCCGCGTCCTCTGACGTGTGTGGCTGGCATGATGACCACAAAAGCTGTTGGGTCAATGCTTAAAATATTCTTTTCTAGTCGTGATACTTCCTGAATAGAAACCGTAGTCATCAACATGGTTTTATTTTTCCCAGAGTAGCCACCTGTGATGGGAATTTCAGAAACCCCTCTATCTGCCTTAGTAGCAATGTATTCTTTGATGGCTTGGTTTTTTGGGGAAATAATCATAACATTACGTGACGAAGTCACCCCAATTTGCATGCTATTGACCACGTAACCAATGACAAGCAGGCCGATAATAGAATACATGACCGTATCAATATCAAAGGCAATAAAGCCCATAGCCACACTAAAACCATCAACAATGGTCATGGCAACTGCAAGAGGAAGGGGAGTGTATTTGTGCAAGATTTGTGTGAGAATACCTGTTCCCCCTGTTGATGAATTACCCCAAAAAACAACACCTAACCCAAAACCACAAATAATGCCTCCAAAAATAGCCGCGAGCAAGGTATTGTCCGTCAGATTTGGAAGTCCTTCGGTTAATTTGACAAAGATGGAATAAATCCAAGAACCATAAACCGTTTTAAAGAAGATTTCGCGACCCAAAAAGAACCAACAAGCCAGTAACAAAGGGAAATTGGACAAGAGCACAAAATCCCCTGTATTCCAACCAAACAAGGCTTTAAAACTGACTGCAAGTCCCACAACGCCACCAGAAGCGATGTGATTTTCTAGGAAAAAAGTGTTAAAGCCAACAGCGGCAATCAGTGACCCAGTCGTCACCAATCCAATATCTATCAATCTCTTTTTCATTAGAACTCCTCAAAAGCGAAATAGCCTGATATACAAGCGTTTCTATTATGACAAAGAAGTGTCACCGCGTCAAGATTTGTCGCCTCAATTCGGTGTAAAATCCGTTTTTCCATTTTTAGTGGAAAGCGTCGCTCAACTTGACAAAAAAAGGATAATTTCATAGAATAAAGAAGATTCAGAAAAGTAATACAAAGTGGGACTTTTAGAGAGCTGATGGTGCTGAGAATCAGTAGTCTTTTTGTATGAATGGGCTGATGTTTGACAAAAGGGATTTACACGGTTGTAAATCTTGCATAGTGGTAAAGAGATGATAGGCTTTTCTATCAATTGAGGTGGTACCGCGTATCCATGACGCCCTCACGTAGTGATGCTACGTGAGGCTATTTTTATGTTTACAATAAATATTGAGGTGATAAAATGACTAAACCTATTATTTTAACAGGCGACCGTCCAACAGGAAAATTGCACTTGGGACATTATGTTGGAAGCCTAAAAAATCGTGTCTTGTTGCAAAATGAAGACAAGTACGACATGTTTGTTTTCTTGGCAGACCAACAAGCTTTGACTGACCATGCCAAAGAATCAGAAATCATTCGAGAATCTGTCGGAAACGTAGCTTTGGATTACTTATCTGTGGGACTTGACCCTGCTAAATCAACCATTTTCATTCAAAGTCAAATCCCAGAATTGGCTGAATTGACCATGTATTACATGAATTTGGTATCACTAGCACGTTTGGAACGCAACCCAACCGTTAAAAGTGAAATTGCCCAAAAAGGCTTTGGTAGCTCTATCCCAACAGGTTTCTTGGTTTACCCAATTTCTCAGGCTGCAGATATTACCGCTTTTAAAGCCAATTATGTGCCAGTTGGAAATGACCAAAAACCGATGATTGAGCAAACACGTGAAATCGTACGCAGTTTCAATCATACCTATAAAACCGATATTTTGGTAGAACCAGAAGGGATTTTCCCAGAAAACGAAGTAGCTGGACGTTTGCCAGGTTTAGATGGCAATGCCAAAATGTCTAAATCACTTGGCAATGGCATTTACTTGTCTGATGACGCGGATACTGTTCGTAAAAAAGTGATGAGCATGTACACTGATCCTAATCACGTGCGTGTGGAGGATCCAGGTCAAATTGAAGGCAATATGGTCTTTTATTACCTTGATATTTTTGGACGCGAGGAAGATCAAGCCGATATTGCAGCCATGAAAGAACACTACCAACGTGGTGGTCTTGGGGATGTTAAAACCAAACGTTACTTGCTAGAAATCTTGGAACGTGAATTAGCTCCTATTCGCGAACGTCGCTTAGAATATGCCAAAGACATGGGCGAAGTTTTCCGCATGCTAGAAAAAGGCAGCGAAGCAGCGCGTGAAGTGGTTGGTCAGACCCTATCAGAAGTCAAAGCAGCTATGGGTATCAACTATTTTTAATCATTGTTAGACAGGCTATTAGCAGTTTAAATCCAAAAGTCATCAGGCTTTTGGATTTTTTGTTTTTTCAGGGAAAAAGGCTTTAACATCCTTTTTTAACGTTTATAGTTAAATTAAAAAATTGAATTTAGTTTATTGACAAATGATTTTAGCATGATATGATAGTAACAACAAAAGTAAGCTGGGATTGGAGTTCCCTAAGTACTAGCATAGAAAAGAGGGTTAATAAATGTCAAATTGGGACACTAAATTTTTGAAAAAAGGTTACACTTTTGATGATGTATTGCTTATTCCTGCTGAGAGTCATGTTCTTCCAAACGAAGTTAACATGCAAACCAAACTTGCAAAAAATTTGACATTGAACATTCCTATCGTGACAGCTGCTATGGATACTGTAACTGACAGTAAAATGGCAATTGCCATCGCACGCGCAGGTGGTCTTGGAGTTATTCATAAAAACATGTCAATTCAAGAACAAGCTGAAGAAATTCGCAAGGTAAAACGTTCTGAAAATGGCGTTATTATTGACCCATTCTTCTTAACACCTGAGCATTCTGTTTCAGAAGCTGAAGAATTGATGCAACGTTATCGTATCAGTGGTGTTCCAGTTGTTGAAACACTTGAAAATCGTAAATTGGTTGGTATCATTACCAACCGTGATATGCGCTTTATTTCAGATTACCACACACCAATTTCAAAACATATGACAAGTGAAGAATTGGTGACTGCT
Source organism: Streptococcus sp. UBA3373 (assembly GCF_002360305.1). Lineage (NCBI taxonomy): Bacteria > Bacillati > Bacillota > Bacilli > Lactobacillales > Streptococcaceae > Streptococcus > Streptococcus sp. UBA3373. The sequence continues at coordinate 25,803 of NZ_DEQF01000050.1, forward strand.
CCAGTTGGAACAGATTTGGAAACAGCAGAGCGTATCCTTCACGAACATCGCATTGAAAAATTACCTTTAGTTGATGAAGAAGGTCGCCTATCAGGATTGATCACTATCAAAGATATTGAAAAAGTTATCGAATTCCCTAACGCAGCAAAAGATGAATTTGGACGTCTTTTGGTTGCTGGAGCTGTTGGTGTTACTTCAGATACATTTGAACGTGCAGAAGCTCTTTTTGAAGCTGGCGCAGATGCTATCGTTATCGATACAGCACACGGTCACTCAGCTGGTGTTCTTCGTAAAATCGCTGAAATTCGTCAACACTTCCCAGAACGCACATTGATTGCTGGTAACGTAGCAACTGCAGAAGGTGCACGCGCTCTTTACGAAGCAGGTGTTGATGTGGTTAAAGTCGGGATCGGTCCTGGTTCAATCTGTACAACGCGTGTGGTTGCCGGTGTCGGTGTTCCTCAAGTTACTGCTATTTACGATGCAGCAGCAGTTGCGCGTGAATATGGTAAAACAATCATCGCTGATGGTGGTATCAAATACTCTGGTGATATTGTGAAAGCCTTGGCAGCTGGTGGTAATGCGGTTATGCTTGGTTCAATGTTTGCAGGTACTGACGAAGCACCTGGTGAAACTGAAATTTACCAAGGTCGTAAATTCAAAACTTACCGTGGAATGGGCTCAATTGCAGCTATGAAGAAAGGTTCAAGCGACCGTTACTTCCAAGGTTCAGTTAACGAAGCAAACAAATTGGTTCCAGAAGGAATCGAAGGTCGCGTGGCTTACAAAGGTGCCGTAGCTGATATCGTCTTCCAAATGCTTGGCGGTATTCGTTCAGGTATGGGATACGTGGGAGCTGAAAACATTGCTGCCCTTCATGATAAAGCACAATTTGTTGAAATGTCAGGTGCAGGTTTGATTGAAAGTCACCCACACGATGTGCAAATCACAAACGAAGCACCAAACTATTCAGTTCACTAATTTAAAAAATACGATGATACTAGAGAGGACAAGCGTCCTCTCTTTTTATTTGACATAAATCCATTA